>JAUIKU010000135.1 GCA_030430675.1 Bacteroidia bacterium
ACGGGAAAGCCCCTCCCTGTGGCTGGGTAGTACCATGACGTGTGACCGGCTGACAAACTCCCTTACATCTTTTACTTCTCCCAGGTATTCTACCGTGGACCTGTGTATCTCATCAACGGAAATTCCCCGTTTATGATCTGTCTCCGGTGGGCCGAGTAGCTGACA
Organism: Bacteroidia bacterium; assembly: GCA_030430675.1. GTDB lineage: Bacteria > Bacteroidota > Bacteroidia > Cytophagales > Cyclobacteriaceae > SZUA-3. The sequence goes on from JAUIKU010000135.1 coordinate 166, forward strand.
TTTTATGGGCAATCCCTGGGAGAGAAGAATTTCTGAGGCTTTCAGGTATTCCCTAACACCTTTTTCGGCGATCAGCCGGGAGGTCATTAAGAATACAAAGGGCGGTGTGTCCGGAGGTTCACTGGATTTGGAAAATCTTTCAACATTGATCCCTGACCCGGGCACCAGGCCGTAGTTTTCTGCGCTGAGCAATCCTTTGTCCTTAAATAGGGACAGGTCTGACTGGTTTTGAAAAAATATCCAACGGGGATATTTAAAAGCCAGTTTATACAGCCACATGGCGATCTTATTGGTTTTCCCGGTGGTCAGAAACACTGTCCCCAATCCACTAATGGTAGAAATGGATGGTATACCCAACTTTCTGGCTACCAGGGTGCCGTAGATATTCGGTTTGATGGTATAGTGTAATACCAGCTCAGGGCTTATTTCACTATAAAGTTTGTAAATCCTGATAACCAATAAAAAGTCATGCCAGGGGTTGTTACCGGTATTATTCATGGAAACCGGGTGGTAGATACAACCCAAAGCAGTAAGCTGCAAACTGTAATCGTCTTCAGGAGCCAGTGCATGCACTTCGTGCCCCTGCTTCAACAATGTTCTGATCAGACTGGATCTAAAGTTGAAGATATTCCAGGAAGTATTAATAAAGATGGCGATTCTCATATTAAACAGCTACTGGACAGATAGTTGAAATGGGATTAACCTATTATTGCCAAGAATACACTAATTTTAACCACGTGAACTTAAAAATATTTCCCGCATGGACATAGGAATGCGCCATTTACACGTAACTGCAGTATTGTTGCTGTTGTTATTCATCCTGTTTAAAACGGTCCTGCTGGTCGCCAACAAGACGGAGCAACTGGACCGAATTAGAGATAAGACAAAGGTTGTGGATATGATACTGGGTTTGTTGGCGGTGGCTACCGGTATTTACCTGATCACATTGAAACCAACCGTCGAGGCTTATTTGTGGATTAAAATTCTGTTGGTACTGGTGGCCATACCTTTGGGAATAGTAGGCTTAAAGAGGCACAAAAAACCTCTTGCAATATTATCCGTGTTATTGATGGTTTACGTTTATGGAATAGGAGAGACCCAAAGTTACAAGTTCAAAAGAGATCCGATAGTGGTAGAAAAATCGGATCAGGCAGGTAGAGAGATCTATCAAAGACTTTGCGTGGAGTGTCATGGTGAGGATGGTAAAAAGGGCTTATATAAGTCACCTGATCTTACCAGTAGCAGCTTAAGTAATTTAGAAATGACCGACCGCATCCTCAATGGCAAAGGAATCATGAGGGGTTATAAGAATGAACTTACCGGGGAACAGGTAACAGCGGTGATTGATTATATTTCAACCTTGCCATAATATTGAAAAAACTGGTAAAAACAGCATCAAAGAAGGAAACGGCGGTTTTGGTGGCATTGGTTAACCAACGGCAATCCAAGGAACAGGTTAAGGAATACCTGGAGGAGTTGAAGTTCCTGGCCACAACTCTCGGGGTAAAAGTGTGTCATAGCTTTACCCAGAAACTGGATAAACCCGATATTCGAAGTTTTGTGGGCAAAGGCAAGCTGGAAGAGATAAAAACCCTGGTCAAAGCCGAAAAGATCGACAAAGTAATCTTCGATGACGATCTTACTCCTTCGCAATTACGCAACCTGGAGAAGATTCTTAAGTGCCAGATTTACGACCGAAGTCTGCTCATCCTGGACATTTTTCTTCAAAGGGCCAAGACCGCCCGGGCCAAGACCCAGGTTGAGTTGGCCAGGTATCAGTACCTGCTTCCCCGGTTGACACGTATGTGGACACACCTGGAGCGACAAAGAGGAGGCACCGGGACCCGGGGTGGTGCCGGTGAGAAAGAAATCGAAACAGACCGCCGGATTATTCGCAATCAGATCAATGTGCTGAAGAAAAAGCTGGATAAGATCGAAAAGCAGCTAATGACCCAGAGGAAATCACGTCAGAATATGGTTCGGGTAGCGCTGGTTGGTTACACCAACGTGGGTAAGAGCACTTTGATGAGACTGCTTACCAAAGCCGATGTGCTGGCGGAGGATAAGCTATTTGCCACAGTCGACTCAACTGTACGAAAAATGGTGATTCATTCCGTCCCTTTTTTGATTTCAGATACCGTTGGATTTATCAGAAAGCTTCCACATCACCTGATTGAGTCGTTTAAATCTACCCTGGATGAAATCCGGGAGGCGGATGTTTTGCTACATGTGGTGGACATCAGCCACCCTTCCTTCGAAGACCAGACGGAGATAGTAAATAAAACCCTGCTGGAAATTTGCGGAGAGCAAAAACCTACTATCCTGGTTTATAATAAGATTGACCGCATCAATGGTCAGTTTCAGCAACGCTATGAGTTGGAGCCTCCGGTTGACCTGGATCAGTTGCGGTCTACTTTTCTCAACGGTCAGTCAGATGCCGTTTTCGTTTCAGCACAAAAAAGAGAGAATATTGATGAGTTGAGGGAAGCGATCTATGATAAAGTGGCACAAAAACACTTTTCTATGTATCCCAATTACCTGGACAGTTAACAGTAGCTACTCCTGTACCATCATTGCTTCTGGCAGAATAAGTATCGAACGCATTCTTTTCATTAATATTTCAGATTGCTTATTTTCGCAACTTGACTGATTTCAAATCTTTGATCTTTCGTTCCCGGGGGCAGATCCAGGATCAAGATCAGACATTTGGGATCTCAGGGCCCCGTAGTTCAATGGATAGAATAGAAGTTTCCTAAACTTTAGATGCAAGTTCGATTCTTGCCGGGGCTACCAGAGAAAGCGCTAAGAAGGGTTTATGACAAATAGGGTGCCTACTTGGCAACGATATTTACCGATTTCATTAAGACAGGCAGTGAGCATAAACCGATTTTCTCTACTATTGTGTCTGGGAATTATCTTAGCTAACTGTAAACCACCCTCACCGGAGGATTACCGCAGCTGGACAGTTTACCGGGGTGACGCTGCCAGCACCGGCTACTCATCATTGGATCAGATCAACCGGGAAAATGTAGCAGATCTTAAGCAGGTCTGGATTTTTGACCCCCAGGATGCCCCGGACAACGCCCGCCTTCCCAAATATGAGTGTAATCCCATAATAGTGGACAAGGTGTTGTATGCCACCTCTGCAAGACACCACGTATATGCCATTGACGCAGTTTCAGGAGAAAAAATTTGGTCTTTCGATCCCTTCAATGGAGAAAAGGGTGGTGGTATAAAACGCGGGGTCACCTATTGGGAGCAGGAGGATGATCGCAGGATACTGTTCACCGCCGGAGAATACCTATATGCACTGAATGCTGACTCGGGGATTCCTATTGAAGGATTCGGTCAGGCAGGAAGGGTGCCACTTGATGAAGGTTTGGGCCGGGATCCAGATTCCGTCTGGGTTATTCCCACCTCTCCCGGTATAGTCTATGAAAATCTGCTAATCCTGGGATCGGAGGTTTCCGAATTATATGACGCAGCACCTGGGGACATCAGGGCCTTTAATATTCTTACCGGAGAACTGGTATGGACTTTTCATACTATTCCCCACCCCGGGGAAACGGGTTATGACACCTGGCCGGATGGGGCCTGGAAATACGCCGGCGGAGCCAACAACTGGGGTGGGATGAGCCTGGATAATAAGCGGGGGATGGTATTTGCACCTCTGGGGTCTCCGAGTTACGATTATTACGGTGAGAATCGACTTGGAATGAACCTGTTCGGGAACTCCATAGTGGCACTGGAAGCGGCCACCGGAAAGCTGGTGTGGTACTTTCAAACCGTCCATCACGACTTGTGGGATTACGACCTGCCGGCACCTCCCAGTTTGATTACAGTACAGAAAGACGGTAAATCTATTGATGCCCTGGCTCAGACTACCAAGAGCGGATTCCTGTTTGTGCTTGATCGAGAGACAGGAGAGTCACTTTTTCCTATTGAGGAGCGACCTGTACCCTCATCGCATATACCCGGAGAAGAAGCCTGGCCTACCCAACCAATTCCTTTAAAACCCAGGCCCTATGCCCGTCAAAGTATCACTGAAAATGATTTGACTGCATTTACCCCTGAAGATCACCAGTTCCTGCTACAGCAATTTCGAGAATTTCGATTCCAGGGATTATATACGCCGCCGGACACCTCAGCTACACTCATGGTGCCGGGAAGCCGGGGGGGCTCGGAATGGGGAGGGGCAGCCTTCGATCCGGAGACAGGAGTTATTTACTTAAACTCTAATGAGTCTCCGGAGATCGCCCGTATGATAATTGGTGAGCAACCAAGGAGCTATAGAGGCAGCACCCCTTATCAGAGAGGAAAGCGATTTTACCAGAATTATTGTGCGGCTTGTCACGGTGATGATCTGGCTGGTATGCAGCCCGATTTTCCATCACTGAAATCAATAAAAGAGCGTATGTCAAAAGAGCAGGTATTGCAGCGGATAGCCAATGGCGCCAATAAAATGCCAGCATTTTCTTCTGTGTTGCAGGGAAATGAGGAGGAGATCATTGCTTTCCTGTTTGATCTTAAGGAGCAAGAATCAATTGAAAATTCCGAACAAACCAAAAAAGAGTCCGGACCTTTCAATATCACGGCGTATTCACATTTCCGGGATGCTTCGCGCCGGCCTGCCATCAAACCCCCATGGGGGACCCTAAATGCCATTGATCTCAATACCGGGGACTATCTATGGCGTATTCCATTGGGAGACCATCCAGAACTCCGGCAACCGGGAGCAGCACCAACCGGCAGTGAAAACTACGGCGGCTCGGTAGTAACCGCAGGAGGTTTGCTGTTTATTGGTGCTACCCGCGATCAGATGTTCCGGGCGTTTGATAAGGAGAACGGTGAATTATTATGGGAAGTGGAAGCGGATGGAGGTGCCTATGCTACCCCTGCTACTTTTCAAATCGATGGCGTGCAATACCTTGTGATTGCCGTAAGTGCTTCAGATCAATATCCTTCCGGCCATCTAAGAGCATATGCCCTGGAAGATTAGCACACAATGGTAAACCAATCGCCATGGGCCTAATTGCAATGAGCAGTTGATTGCTGCAATGAATTCTACCAGCAATTTTTGATTTAAAGTGCTACTTAATTATTTACTAATTTGATATATTGGATTCCCTTAAAAAAATAGGATCATGATAGTAAGATTATTTGCCGTTTTAGTGTGTGCTTCCCTGGTATTTGGTTGTTCCAGTACCAAAATTACCAGTGATTATGACAAGGAGGCTGACTTTTCCCAATACCAGGATTTTCATTACCTGGGCTGGGCCAAGCACAGTGATCAAATACTAAACGACCTGGACAAGGATAGAATTGAAAAGGCTTTTGCAAATGAATTCGCCAAGCGAGGAATGAAATTTGTGGATGCCAGTGAAGCCGATGCCACAGTATCGCTGTTTATAGTTGTGGATCAGAAAACCGGTGCCACCGCCTATACCGATTACTACGGCGGCATGGGATACGGTTATGGATATCCCGGATGGGGATGGGGGGGAGGATATTCAACCACCCGATACCAGGAGTATGATTACCTCGAAGGCACACTGGTGGTGGATGTTTTTGATGCCGGCACCAAAAAATTGATTTGGCAGGGTGTAGCATCCGGTACCGTCAATGAAAACACCAAAAGCAGAGAGGATCGCATTAACAGACTGGCCAGGGTACTGATGGCACAATACCCGGTTGACCCACAATAGCCTTATTGATTATTCAGGTACCTGTAACCAACCCAGTAGCTGATGAAATGCTTCCGTTACCCGCTGCGGTAATGTCTGGTAAGCTTCCAAGTCCCATCGATAGCTAAGTTTAACAAAGGGGTGGTTCAGCATCAGGTTATATAATTCCTGCTGTTTGATTTCTGCCACCGGAAGGTAGTTGTCCGGCTCAAAATGATGTTCCCAGGGAGTGCTGTTTACACATAAGTAAGCTGGTGTAGCTTGAATTATGGGTAAAGATTCAATTAGTGCCGATCGATTTTGTTCCAGATAGGAGCCACTTAAGTGTAAGGTGGCACTAAAGAAATTTCCCCACCAGAACAGGGTCCTGAAGGCAAAAACGTTTTCTTTTTCAAACCGTCGCGGATAGTCGAGTATATGATAGGGCAGGCCCTGGTAGTACGCTCCTCTGCTGATTTTACCGGATTTTACCAGGATACTCCGGGGCCAGCGATATTTGGATATGGCGGTGTGAAGCTCGCGCTCAACTAGTCCCAGCAATAACTCGATTTTCTTTGAGACTTCGATCTTGGTCAGTAGAAAATCACGGTTGTGAATAACATTCAGTTCATTCGGTGACAGCTGTATCGCGGGGTTCTTATAAGAGCTCATTGGCCAGGTTTGCCAGCTCCGACCTTTCTCCTTTTTCCAGCGTTACATGGGCATACAGGGGATGGTCCTTAATTCTGTCTATCAAGTAACTGAGCCCATTGCTCTGGCTGTCCAGATAAGGGGTATCAATCTGGTGTATGTCGCCGGTAAATAAGATTTTGGTGCCTTCCCCGGCACGGGTAATAATGGTTTTTACCTCGTGGGGAGTAAGGTTTTGAGCTTCATCCACAATGAAGAATATATTGGATAAACTACGTCCCCGTATATAGGCCAATGGAGTTATCACCAGCTTCTCATTATTTACCATGTCGGTCAACCGGGTAGCCTCCTTGTCATTGTCCCCGAACTGATTTTGGATAAACTTCAGGTTATCCCACAAAGGCTCCATATAGGGGTTTAGCTTTGACTTGATATCTCCCGGCAAATAACCAATGTCCTTGTTGCTCAAAGGAACAATAGGCCGGGCCAGATAGATCTGTTTGAAGTTCCTTCGTTGTTCCAGGGCACCGGCCAGCGCTAACAGCGTTTTGCCGGTACCGGCAACACCTTGCAGGGTTACCAGCCTTACCTCAGGATTGAGTATGGCGTGGATGGCAAAGGTCTGCTCGGCGTTTCTTGGTTTGATGCCATAAACTGATTTCTTTTCTACCTTTTGGATGCAACTTTCGTTGGGATTGTAATACGCGAGCACCGAGTTTTTAGGGCTCTTAAGGATAAAATAGTCATTGCTAATGGGTTTTTCTCCATTGACTATGGAACCAGGAGTACAATGTCCGGCATCATACAATCCATTAATAATATCGGTATCCACATGTTCCACTACCGTTTTTCCGCTGTGTAGCTTGCTGACATTTTTGATCTTTCCCGTTTCGTAATCCTCCGCTACCAAGTTCAACGATTTCGCTTTCAACCGCAAATTGATGTCCTTGGTAACCAGAATTACCTTTCGGGATTTTTCCTCTTCTTTTAACTGTAAAGCCGCATTTAGAATTCTGTGATCCGCTTTCTCTTCGTCGAAGATCTTCTCAGCGTCAAGCTTACTGCTTGAATTCATCAGTACCTTAAATTTACCCTTGGAACGCCCGTTCAGCGGGATCCAGTTTTGCAAAGTATGGTCTTTTGATAATTTATCCAGCAGCCTGATAAACTCCCTGGCTTCAAAGTTTTTTATGTCATTGCCCTTTTTAAAATTATCCAGTTCCTCCAACACGGTTATGGGTATCCCCACGTCGTGCTCATCGAAATGCATTATGGCATCGGCTGCATACAGGATCACTGATGTGTCGAGAACAAAAATTTTCTTTTCCTTAGGCATGCTTATTGTTTCTATCGCGTCTAAAACAGTTGCTTTTGGCAGCTTTCAGTGCAGTCATACAGAGATGGTGTTGAAACAGTATAAATCTTCACCTTCACGGGGAATAATTTGCAGTACCCTGGCCAGAACCAGTGTTACTAAAGTGCGGGAAGCCAGGTAAGGATTTATCCCGGCTATTTTAACAAAATCCTTTAAAGTAATATACTGGTGCTCTTCAAGATAGGTCAACAACACTTTTTCCTTTTCACCATAGGTAAATTTTACCGCTGTTCTCTTTCGCTCCCTCCTTAGAATTTCCTTCATTTCTCGGCTAGCCTTTACACTTCGGTCTGCCAGTCTGATGTACTCCTGTCGTTTTTGGTTCGGTACCCCTGACAGGATGTAATGTGGCTTACATTTACTTTCAAAAATAGTATAAATTATTATAGATCGTTTAGCACTAACCGGTATAATTTCGTGCTCTAATTGAATTTTGGGAAAACAGTATTTTGAAATTGCCTGGTTCAGGGTGAACAGTTCTTCCTCTGCCGAAGATAAGCCTACAATGTTCCCGCTATCACTGATCCCTATCAACAATTTGCCCCCTTTAGTATTGGCAAATGCTACTATTTCCTTTACTATTTTGTCGGGGTGGTTGGCTTTGGTTTTGAACTCAACCGTTTCTGTCTCACCCCGGTTTACTAATTTTCGGATTCGTGACAAGTTCATGACGGCCGTTGCTAAAAATCATCCAAATCGTCATCATCCATATCCGGCATGGTGAACATGCCGCTTAAAAGGTCCTTAAACTGTAATCCTGAGACCAGTGGATTCTTACTTAACATACTGGACTCCACCAGTCCATGGAGTGCAAACTCCATTAAAAAATATCTTTCGGACTTAGAACTACCTGCTTGATATTTCTCCACCAGAGCATAAAGACCAGGGACACTGTCTAAGGCTTTGTAGTAGTGCTGGTCACCAAAGTCGTTCATGACGTCCAGGGTATTGCCGTCTCCGAACCAGTTGATAATGCTAAGAAACGGGCTTTCTTCCTTCTTTTTACGAAACTCATCTGGGTTGGGGAAATAATTGACAAACTGTTCCCGAATGGCCTTTCCGATTAAGTTATGAGCCACCAGTCCGGCTCCTTCCTGCTCACCTTCGTATACCAGTTCAACTTTTCCGGTGATGGCCGGAACCACTCCGATGAAATCAGAAACTCTAATCGAAGTGGGCTTTTCACCATTTCTGAGTGCCCGTCTTTCGGCAGCACTCCAAAGACTTTCATAAGCAGATATGGTAAGCCTGGCGGAAACACCGCTTTTCTCGTCCACATATTCACTCTTCCTGGCTTCCACCGCAATCTGTTCAATCAGGTCTTCCGCGGTAGGATTCATCTCTACCAAATCTTTTTGATCTCCATTGACCCTTGACTCCTGCTGAGTGATTTGCTTGCTGATTTCAATTGACTTGGGATAATGAGTGATCACCTGACTGTCAATCCGGTCTTTCAGGGGAGTGACAATGCTGCCACGGTTGGTATAATCTTCCGGGTTGGCAGTAAAAACAAATTGAATGTCCAGTGGCAGGCGGAGTTTAAATCCCCTGATTTGTATATCACCTTCCTGTAGAATATTGAACAGCGCTACCTGAATTCTGGCCTGCAGGTCGGGTAGTTCGTTTATTACGAATATTCCCCGGTGGCTGCGTGGAACCAGACCGTAATGGATTACCCTGGGGTCGGAGTAAGGCAATTTTAAGGCTGCTGCTTTAATTGGATCGACATCGCCGATCAGGTCCGCAATGGAAACATCGGGAGTAGCCAATTTTTCAGTATATCGCTGGTCTCTTGATAACCATCCAATAGGTGTTTTATCACCTTTTTCTGCTACCATCAGTTTTCCATCATCGGTGATAGGCTTCAATGGGTCATCATTGAGTTCACTGTGTTCTATTACCGGGATAAAATCATCCAGTAACTGGACCATCTGTCGTGCCAGACGGGTTTTGGCCTGACCTCTCAAACCCAACAGGCATATGTTGTGTCTGCTAAGAATGGCCCGCTCCAGGTCAGGTACTACCGTATCCTGGTATCCCCAAATACCGGGGAATATTTCCGATCCGGCGCGAATTTTTTTTATCAGATTGTCCCTGAGTTCGGCTTTGATACTTTTGGGTTGATAACCGGCTTGTTTTAATTCACCCAGGGTTTTTATCTTAAGTAGCTGTTCTCCAGCTAATTCTTGGTAACTCATATTGAACTCCTAAAACTTCTTTCTTCGGTTCCTTCTAAAATCTTCAAATACCAGATTGCCCAGGCCCTTTAGACTGCTGTAGTAGGCATTACCGTTATTGGCCTGGGTAAACTCTCTGACAAATCGTTGCAGGTATGGGTCTGAAGCGATCATAAAAGTGGTTATGGGAATATGTAATTTACGACACTGTATGGCAAGATTTAAGGTTTTGCGCAGAATCTTTCGGTCCAGTCCAAAACTGTTTTTATAGTATTTAATCCCCTGTTTGATACAGGTGGGCTTGCCATCCGTGATCATAAAGATCTGCTTGTTCTTATTCTTTTTTCTACGCAATAAGTCCATGGCCAACTCCAGGCCCGCTACGGTGTTGGTGTGGTAGGGTCCAACTTTGAGATAGGGCAGGTCCTTGATTTGAATTTGCCAGGCATCATTACCAAATACCAGGATATCCAGCGTGTCTCGGGGATATTTGGTGGTGATAAGTTCCGAAAGCGCCATGGCCACTTTCTTTGCCGGGGTGATTCGGTCTTCACCATAAAGAATCATAGAATGGGAGATATCTATCATCAAAACAGTGGAGGTCTGGGTTTTAAATTCGTTGTCCACTACTTCGAGATCATCCTGTGTGAGCATAAAGTCACCAAACCCATGATTGACCTGAGCATTCCTTATGGAATCGGTTAGAGCGATTTGTTCTGGAGCATCACCAAATTCAAAGGGTCGCTGGTCAGTACCGGTTTCTTCACCCAGACCGGATATTTTAGTATGATGATTGCCTTTTCCCGATTTCTTCAGTTTGCCAAATATCTCTTCCAGGGCGGATCGACGGATTCCCTGCTCGCTTTTGGCAGTTAATTCCAAACTTCCGGTAACGGTGTTTTCTTCCAGGTAGCCTTTCTTTTTTAAATCTTCGATGAAATCGCCCATTCCGTACTGGTCACCGGTAAGGTTATGCTCCTGATCGATTTCGTTTAACCAGCTCAGCGCTTCGGAAACATCGCCGGAGGTGACGACCATAAGCTGCATGAACAGCTTCAATAGCTCGGCAAAACCTGGCTTTTGTTTGTCTTTCCGAAGTATATGCCTACGAAATCGATATCCTTTCATTTAAGGGAACTTAAGGGAGTTTTAGATAGTTATTCTACTGGTTATCAGGCTAATTATAAAATCTGGGCAATTAATTATACATGTACTAAATTCATCATAATTAACAAAAACAGGCTGCCTTTTATTCCTATATTTGGAGAAAATAATCAATTATATATACTATGTTAATTAAATTATTGTTTATAATTTAGTTAGCCCTAGGTGTTAAATACGGTAAAAACTTTGTTAAAATGAAAAAGTTAACAGTTGTGTTTGGAGTGCTTATGTTCTTGTTTGCTACAAGCTGTACCCAGCGGTCTTGTCCTACCTATTCAAAGGTACCGGTGGAGAAGGCAGCCCAGGCCGAAGACGCTAAGTCCTAAAAGAATTAGCATATATCTTTTCAAATTTTCCATCCGGATTGGATAGGAATCAAATAAAAAAAGTCACTGACTAGTGACTTTTCGATTTTCGGGGTGTGGTCCTGAATATGTAATCCCACAATGGTGAAGATACACCAAATGCCCTTTCATGATCCTTGTAATGGTGAATACCATGATTGATCCATAATGCCTTGAGGAAGTTTTTTGGGGGTTGATAGGCATGAACCACGTAGTGCACAATCAGGTACAGGGAATATCCGGTAATAAAGCCGGGCAGAAACCCAAAGGTGTGGTCTCCCATAATAAGCTTAAATAGAAAGTACAGCAAGGTAACAATTACCACACTGAGTATAGGTGGCATGGCCAGCCGCGAGGTATCCTTGGGGAATTCGTGATGTACGCCGTGAAAAGCATACTGCATTCTTTCTCTAAACCGGGTATTGGTGATCATATGAAATACATACCGATGTACCAGATACTCAATCAGGGAGAATAGTAACAAGCCGGTAAAAAAGTATGCAATTTGATTGATCGCCGAATACTGCGAGTGTATGAAACCCCAAATCATGAGAAATGCCGAGAACGACAGAAAAATGCTTACCGGAATTGCCGTATTGGTACGGCTCAGACGCTCAAGAATAGGATTATCAAAAAGCACTTTTGTGCCTTTATTTTTTGGCTTGATGGTTTTTGTAGAAGCACTCATACCTGAAATAGCATTTTCCAGCCCAAATTTAGTGGTTTAAGGTAGTATACCGCAAAATTTTGATTAGAATTTTTATCAACTATCAGGTAATTGGTTTATGACTTTTCTCAGTTATTTCCTGATAGTAGTCCTCGTAAAGGTGAAGAATGTTATGAACATCAAACTCCTTGGCCCTGGCCAGGGCACCTGCTTTAAAGCTTGGCAAATTCTCATTGGAAAGAATTTTCAGGGCATTTACGGACATATTTTCAATATCTCCCACGTCGCTCATATATCCGGTTTGTCCGTCAATCATTAGCTCCGGCAAACCGCCGGTGTTAGTGGATATTACCGGGACCTGGCAAGCCATAGCCTCCAACGCGGCCAGTCCGAAACTTTCCTTTTCCGAGGGCATGAGAAACAGATCAGCCACAGAAAGCACCTCTTCAACTGCCTCGAGCTTTCCCAGAAACCTGACATCGTCACAGATCTCGAGATCGCGACTGAGGTTTTCAATATTATTCCGTTCCGGGCCATCTCCTACCAATAGCAACTTGGCCTTAGTCTTATTTCGGATATTGCGAAATATCTTTACCACATCTTCCACTCGTTTTACTTTTCTGAAGTTGGAAGTATGTACCACCAGTTTTTCCCCGTCGGGGCAAATGGCGGTTTTGAAGTGGTCCTTTTTTTGTTTCTTAAACCTTTCCAGATCAATAAAATTAGGTATCACTTCGATGTTCTTTACGATTTTGAAGTGCTTGTAGGTATCTTCCTTAAGGTCATTGGAAACTGCGGTGACGCCATCTGATTCATTAATGCTGAAGGTAACCACCGGCTCGTAGGAGGCATCTTTGCCCACCAGGGTTATATCGGTGCCGTGCAGTGTGGTAATGACCGGGATCTCGGTTCCGTTGGTTCTCAGGATCTGCTTGGCCATATAGGCCGCTGAGGCATGCGGAATGGCATAATGAACATGCAGTAAGTCCAGATTTTCGTACTGAATGACATTTACCAGGGTACTGGCCAAAGCCAGCTCATAAGGTGGATATTGAAATAGGGGATAGGTCCGGATATCTACTTCGTGATAAAACAGGTTCTCATTGAAAAAGTCCAGCCGGGTAGGCTGCGAATAAGTGATAAAATGAACCTTGTGTCCCTTTTTAGCCAGGGCGATACCAAGTTCCGTGGCCACCACTCCACTACCCCCGAAAGTAGGGTAACATACAATTCCTATTTTCATGTCAACTAGCTATTCCCCTTCCTATAACTCCACATGGAATCATAGATTGCGTCCTGAATCCTTGTACGTATGTTGCTTTTAATAAGTTTAGTATTGTTGGCTTTTGGATGTATCCTGTTGGATAAAAACACATAAACCAATTCGAATTCAGGATCTACCCACACTGCGGTACCGGTGAACCCGGTATGCCCGAAGGTGGAAGCACTGGCATACCTGGAAGTAGGATTTATACTGCCATTGCGTTCCGGTTTGTCCCAGCCCAGCCCCCTGCGATTGCGTGCAGTCTGCTGGGTAGTAAACTTTTTGATGGTTCCTTCCTGCAGGTAACGGGTACCACCGTAATAGCCGTCCTGCAGGTTCATTTGGGCCATTATGGCCAGGTCGGTGGCATTGCTGAAAATGCCGGCATGACCGGCAATTCCCCCAAACATTGCCGCTCCCTGATCGTGTACTGTTCCACAAATCAGGGTGTTGCGGAAATAATTATCCTCCTCGGTGGGGGCAATGCGGTTTAATGGAAATTTACACAAAGGCAGATAGGTCATGGTTGACAGCCCCAGAGGATGATAGAAATTTTGCTCAAGAAACTGTTCGATCGGCTGGTTCAACTTGGACTCGGCAAGTTTTTTAAGTACATAGAAACCCATGTCACTATACTTGTAGGTATAATGGTTGCTGCGTCGATATCTGCTTGGTCTCAGTTTACTGTCAACTGTCCATTGCCAGATAGAATCCTGTAATGAATTGATACTGTATATCCCCAAGGCAACCTGTAGTTGATAGTTTTGTTCGGGATAGACGCTGTATATGGTGGGATTGAGACCTACCTCATCCACCGTCCTTCTCCAAAACGGGATGAAGGGCAACAATCC
>JAUIKU010000136.1 GCA_030430675.1 Bacteroidia bacterium
GCCTGAGGCTTGCTTCCGGGTACAAATTCTGCTAGTTCCACCATGCCTTCTGTGCGGTGAAGTGAATCATTCACCGTTAAAGTACTGTGGCCATAATTGTTTTTGGTCAGCAAGGTCCAACGCTGACAATTCTGGCAGCGCCCCCATAAATTAAATCCGGTTTTCTCAAGTGCATGATAGGATTGATTGCCCGGATCGATCACCCATCGAACTCCGTCCAGCTCAAAAATAAATGATCCGGCATCCATATTGCCGTGATTTACCATGCCTCGACCTCCTTTACCACCGAAATAATAAGTGCTAGCATCGTTCTTCCCCCCGGTAAAAATCACTATTGGGTTAGCACCCTCACCTTTCCAGGATTCCGGGACGGGTTGATCGCCCTGTTCCTGATATTGAGCAAGCCATATCAGTGATACCCCTGCCAACCGGTCCAGTTTTCCCATTTCCTTCGGGTCTCTTAAAAAGCGCTCACGTTCAAAAAAAGCGCTATTGCCGGTTTTAGTGGCGAACCAGGCCAGGGTTAAGTCTCCATTTGCCCCTCGCTTGTCCCCGCAATCGGCAAAATTGTAATACCAGCCGGAGGGGGCGTTACATAGTAGCCGAAATACCGCACTTTCCTGAAATGACGGATAATCGCCCATGCCGAAGTCTGTCCCAAAAGCACTCTCCAGCATAGCAATGGTAACGACTGAAAAACTAGTGCCGTATTTCCAGTATGTCGACCCTTCCGGATATACACCATCCGGCCCGTATTCCACCAGCGAATGCGGCAGGCCCTCAAGCGCCCGATGAATGGTTTTTGCGGCCAGTTCCGGGTCTTTATCTGCTATTATGATAGCAGCAGCGATCATTCCGCCATTGCAAACCTGGTTCCAGTTGTTAGTGCCATAAGCCCATCCAGGTGGTTTCTCTTGACCCCAGCTGGGCTCAATCCCTTTTTCTATCAGTGCATTTGTCGCAATATCCCTGGTAGTAGCAGGAAGATCTTCCGCGGTCCAATCTACTGCCAAAGCCACTGCCATGGCCATTTCCGCCACATCGAGATAGTGGGAAGGGTTCCAATCTGAAAACGCACAGATGGCCAGTACCTCCTCATTGATCCGGTCAAGTACCGTTTGTTGCTTATCGATGCGATATACCAGCCCCAGCATATTCATGCGGTAGAGAAACTCCCTTGAGGTGCTCAGTAACCTTCTGCCTACCACCACTCTTTCCAATAATGGACTACCCATGATCTCTTCAGCGTTCAACTTGACAGCCTGGTACATATTCTTCACCACAGGATCGGTTTGTAACTTCTGCCTCAGTAATTTTTCAGTGGTCTCATTTAAAACCAGCCTGGGACTAGTTTTTACCAGGTTTTTTTCCAGGTAATCCACTGAAATGGGATTCTCCAACCTTGGAATCTGCTCCTGTTCCTGTTGATGCGCCTGGGCACTGCAGCTGGCCCATAAGCAGGCGTTGAAAGCAAGTACAAGTAGTATGCGAGTTGACATAATTAATGCGTATGATTTTTTCTTAAATAATGTGGGACTTAATACTGGAAAATCCAAGTAACACTGCCGGTCTTAATGCCCATTCCTCAGGTTATTAACGCTATTCATTAGAGACCTGGCGGAGTGATAGCTCACCTTCCAGGTGCCCCCTTTGGCTCTGGTAGTGCTTTCATGGCTTTTATCAGTACCTTCTACCAGAACGCCTCCATACTGATGATCCAGCAGGTATTCTTTTATATAATCCCATTGCAAAAGGAATTTATCGTAATAATCAATTGGATCATCGGGATACAGTTGAGACATAATCAGAAGAGTATTCAATGCTTCCACCTGCGACCACCAGACTTTGGAATCCAGTATAATGGTGACCCCTTCCGTACCGGGCAGATAATACCCGCGGTCATATATTCCACCTACCTGGGAATCCCAGCCATATTCCAGCACATGATCTACCATGGCTTTGCTCCTGTGGTGGGTTTCCTGATCATGTCCTAAACCCAGCGCTTCGGATGCCTCGATCATAAGGTAGGCGATCTCGATATCATGACCGAATGACACATGATCAATATTATAATTGGCTTCCCTGACTTCTGGCAGGGAGTCGGCATAAACCACCGGGCTCCAATCTCGGTTAGAGAATAAATTCATGTAGGCTTTTTCACCGGCAATTACGTCTCTTACAATAACCAACAGCTCCTGCACCCGGTCCTGAAGGGTGTCGTTTGGCCATACCTGATATAACTCGGTGAATGCTTCCAGCAGGTGTATGGTGCTGTTCTGATCCTTTGGAGGTACCCCGTTAAATCCATTTTCAAAAGCCTCCCCCTCTGGTGAAATAAACTGAAAATAACCGCCGAATTCAGGATCGTGGCCGTGTTGGTCTAACCATCGGAAAGCCTTTTTTGCCAGCTCCAGCGCCTTCTGGTCTCCGGTCGCCATCACATAGGCCGCCAACCCATAAATACCGAATGAGTTTCCGTAGGCAGTTTTATTGCCCCCCCATTGCTGGCCGATCACCTCTCCCTCCCGAGTCACCAAACTATGAAACCCGCCATAAAGAGAATCCCACATGGTTTGTTGTAAATATGCCACGCCATGAGCGGCATATTTTTCAAAACCCTGCCCCGGATACATCTCTTCCAGCTTTGAGCAGGTCCAAACGTGTCTGGCCTGTGAAACAATGAGTTTGTTTTGCTGCCCGTCCAGTTCCCATTTGTAATTAAAATCGCTGAGATACCCTCCCTCAACCGAATCAATGACCCTTGGGTACCACAGGTCAATAATATCTTCTTGCAGCACCCGCTCAATATCGTCGGCAGGATTTACCGGAGCATCCTGTGTCACCTTTTCGGTGCAGGATATGGCAATTAGGATCAGCGCGACAGGTAAGATTGTTGGTAGCAATCCCTGGTTCGGTGCATATTTATTCATCGGTATATTGTTTTTTACAGTATCTCAAGTAATTAAAATATTCCAATTTTACCTATTACATCACCGTATTTGGTGAGAAGAGTAAAAATTTAATAACTTTCGAGCAAAATCAATTATTCTATAAATTCAATGAAGACCCGTCGAAAGTTTATTAAGAATGGATCATTTCTGGCTGCCGGCAGCCTGGTACTTCCCTTTGGCTGTTCACCTAAAAAACCGGAAGCCGCGGAGACTATAACAGAAGAAGTGGTAGAATCCATACCTAAAAACAAATCAATAGGGGTGCAGGTATATTCCGTGAGAGATGCATTGACAGAAGACTTTAATGGATCAATTAAAAAACTGGCGGATATTGGTTTCCAGTATATCGAGGCCTACGGTCTGGGACCCGACGGAAAAATGCTGGAAATGGCCCCCGCGGAATACAGCCGGGTAGTTACCGACAATGGCATGCAAATGGTTTCTACTCACAGCTCCTACTTTCCAGTGGAAGACGCGGAAAAGGTACGCGACGCAGCGCTGGAAGCCGGTCTTCAGCATGTGATAATTGCCCACCTCAGTGAAGCGGACAGGGATTATCCCAAAGTGGCTGAAAACCTGAATAAAGTGGGCGAGGTATTCAAAGAAGGGGGTCTGTTGTTCGGTTACCACAATCACGCCTTTGAGTTCGAGAAACAGGGTGACGAAGTAGGCCTGGAAATCATGCTGAACAATACACAGGCCGACCTGGTGAAATTTCAGCTTGATCTTTACTGGGCGGTAAAAGGCGGTGTAGACCCGGTAGCTTTTATAGAAAAATACCCCGGGAGGTTCTGTTCCTTCCATATCAAGGATTCAGCAGAAGATCTTGAGCAAACTACGGTAGGTACGGGCATTGTGCCTTTTGAAGGTGTGTTCAATATTAAGGGTCGATCAGGCGCGACCCATTTCTTTGTAGAGGATGAACGCACTGATGACCCGTTCGGAAACGTTGAGGCTGCCTTCAACTACCTGAACCAGGCCGCGTTTGTTTAGTCTATACCGACAGGGTAGATAAACCACCATCTACTGCTATTACCTGGCCGGTGATCCAATCACTGGTGCCGGTTAAAAGAAATACCGCCAATGGTGCTATATCTGAGGGTTTACCAATCCTTTTCAGCGGATGCTTATCCATAGCTGTTTCACGCCTTTGATCGGTTGCCAGCAATTTCGCCGCCAGTGGCGTGTCAGTCAGGGATGGAGCAATTACATTGACCCTCACCTTAGGGGCCAACTCTGCTGCCAAAGACCTTCCCAACCCCTCCAGTGCTCCCTTTGCTGCTGCCACGGAAGCGTGATAGGGCAACCCTTTACTCACTGCAACAGTGCTTACCAATACCACTGAGCCAACACTCAGTTTTCTAAAGTTGGGTAACGCCTGTTGGATGATCTTAACCGCTCCCAGCAGATTGATTTTAAAATCCTCCATGAAATCCTGCTCAGTCAGTCTGCTGAAAGGTTTAAGATTGATGGTTCCGGGTAGATAAATTAAGCCATCGAGCTCGGTATGCCCGAAATCGATGGTTTGCTGACTCAATGCATCATAGTAGAAACCTCCGGTGTCGGATTGGTCCTTGCTCCGAGTTGTTCCGAGAACGGTATGCCCCATCTGCTCCAGCTGAGAAACAATTTCTTTGCCCACCGCACTGGTAGCTCCGACCACTAAGTAATTCATCGGTTCCTGAATGAAGCTATCTGCCTGGCTATTTCTTCAGCATCAGCAATCTTGCGTGCATACAGTTTCAGGTCTCCGCTGCGTTGTATATCCCTGGCTTCCTCCATCATCTTCTGGTATTGCCTCTTCAATTTCTTTAAAGGGTCTTTTCTAAATAATTTAAACATGATATGAGATTTGCATTACGGTTGAATAACCTTTTTGCAACGATAATGTTTAAATAATTCTGAGGCTAAAGGACGGGGGTGTTATACCCAGGATTTACTGGGCGCTCCAAATTAATGCGGCAGCCCCGGATATGGCGGCATTCTTCTCGGCCATGCCGGAACTAAGAATCTTAACCTTACCCTGGTACATCTCCAGCAAATGCTGATCCATATACTTTTGTGTGGGTTCGAAAATCCACTTACCGCAATTTGCCAGACCCCCTACCAGGAAAAATGCCTCCGGCTGGGAGAATAAAGTGAAATTAGCAAGTGCCTTACCCAGGATTTGACCGGTGTATTCAAATGCTTTTAAAGCGATTGGGTCTCCCTGCTCAGCTGCTTCGGTGATCTCCTCCCCATGCAAATCATTAAAGGCTATGCTGCGAAACCTGCTGTCATCGGTGTGCTTACTGATCAGGTACATAATAGTACGTTTAAGGCCGGTGGCGGATACATAGGCCTCCAGTCCGCCTTTTACCCCCAGACCATCCACTCGTCCGTCTTCGGGTAGCATGGCGAAATGTCCAAACTCCCCGGCAAAACCATCATAACCATAAACCATGCTGCCATTTGATACAATGCCACTACCCAATCCCGTACCCAGAGTGATCACAATAAAATCTTTCATGCCCTTGGCATTCCCGAAAAGCATTTCCCCCAGAGCCGCCGCATTGGCATCGTTTGTTACCTTCAAAGGCACATCGATCCTTTGATTTAGTTTTTCCAGCAAAGGTACGATGCCTTTCCAATATAGATTTGGAGCATACTCAATGGTTCCCCTGGTATTGGAGGCATTCGGTGCTCCAATCCCTATACCCAGTAAGTTCACCGGCGATCCCACCTGCGCCACCAGACTATGTACCGAAGCGATGGTCTTATCCAAAAATTCATCGAGATCGGGATATTCCTTAGTGCGGAAGTTCATATCCACCACGCATTCCCCGGACTGGTTTACCAGTCCCAATTTGGTTTTAGTGCCTCCAATATCTATACCTGCAGCTAGATCCATATTATTGATTTCAACTATGTAACATAGAACAATTTTGGCGCAATTTCAACATAGCCTAATTGGATTTGACCTCCGGATATAAACAAAAAACCCCGCCTGTTAGACGGGGTCGGCTACAGTGCGGTGATGGTTACATCAGTTCGGAAATAAATTTGAATAAATCCGACTTGTAACTCTTAAAGCCATCCCTGAATGCGGTAATCTTATCGTCGATAATATCGTGCTTTACCCGGTAAGATTCCTCATCGGTTAACTCCCCTGTGATTATCCGGTTCAAATACTTTTCGTGTTTTCTAACAGCCTTGGCAAACTCATCCAATAGCTCACCCTGGTAATAGGTGATCAGGTTTTGCAGGTGCCCCATGGTCTTTTTTCCTTTGTAGGTGGTCACCCTGCTGGCATTGGTATCCAGCAGCTTTTGGAAGAAATCCAGTTCCAGTTTCCACAGGTCAACCTCGGAGACCCATTGTTTGCTGGTTTTGTGTAAGTCCATCAGACTTTCTCTAAGCAGGAACTCGGTAGTGGTGGCTTTTAAGTTCTCCATATTGTATATATTTTATCTTGAAAATTTTGACAATAAAAAAGGTATTGAATAATTCCAATACCTGCGTATCTCAACTAATGAATGGTACTATTTTGACTTTGATCGGATAACCTAATAACAATTTTTTAGTCACAAAACGCGATAAAACCATAGACCGACCTGAGCTTTCTAATAGTACATTAATTTAATCAAAAAATGGCATTTTCCAAGTAACGCACCAGGAAATGTCCCACTGTTATTGACCCGATTAAAGTACTAATTGCTGTAAAGTCTAATCATTTGGTCCAGTTCAAATGAGTATACTCTTATATAAGCCTGATGTAAAAAAAATCCACGTGACATAACAATTTCTCTTGATAACACTTTAAACACAGTACCAAGTTGCAGAATCTTCCCAATACAACCCTCTAAGAATAAATTCATTCATTGCTGATGTAATATTCAACTTTAAATAGCGCTTCCTGCTTCCCAACAGTGCACAACTCCGATAGTGGATAAGTTTGTGCAAAAAAAGTGTATAACTTATATACAAAAACTTTTGAGTTCAAATCTAAGGGGTATACATTTGGTATTACCAAGGGAGAGATAAAAGGCCGGTTTAATCACCGAGCATTTCCAAGGGTAAGCATGACTTACTGGTTCCTACGGGATTCAGGATGTTCTGTGAATTTTGGAATTTGTCACACTTGGAGTTGTCAGTTCATAGTGATTGATGACAAAAAGGAAGCCGTAATAACTGTAACTTGGAATTCTGTTGGATTCACGGATTTAACAGAATTAGCGGGAATAATTTCGAAAGAAGGTATTCCCGCTTTTGTTTTTAGGCAGGAAACCTATTTATTCCAAAACATTTACCTAAGGTTTTTTATTATAAAAAAAACTGCAAAAACATGACATTAAAACCAGGAGATAAAGCACCTGATTTCCAAGTTGAAAACGAATCGGGAGAAACTATTAAGCTTTCTGATTTTCGAGGTAAAAAGGTAGTGCTGTTTTTCTACCCCAGGGACAACACCCCTACCTGTACCACCGAGGCCTGTAATTTGAGGGATAACTATCAATCCCTGAAAACACAGGGATATGAAGTACTTGGAATCAGCAGTGACAATGCCAAGTCACACCAGAAATTTATCGACAAATTTGAACTGCCTTATTCGCTGCTAGCGGATACGGAAAAAACTGTTCATGAAGCCTATGGCACCTGGGTGGAAAAATCGATGTATGGCCGGAAATACATGGGAACCGCCAGGACCACCTTTGTGATTGATGAAAATGGTGTGATCGAAAAGGTTATTAGCAAGGTAAAGGCAAAAGAACACACTACCCAGGTTCTGGACTAGCATTGGTATCGGAATTCATAGAACCTGATGGTTGCATTTAATTGGAATCAGGATTAAACGTTTAGCGCTATTGAAGGGTGGAATATATTTTCAGATCTGAATACCTAAAGCACCGTACAGGGAACCATCCTGAATGCGCTGAACGCCTTTATAGTTTTCGTCATCTGGCAGATTCGGATATTCCTGCCGGCGAGTCTTTTTTAAAACTGGTACATACCAGTGATTATATCGATAAAGTTCGGCGACATTGCAAGGAAGAGATTCCGCTGGACAATGATACCCTGACCAGTACCCAAAGCTTTGAAGCAGCCTGTGCTGCAGTGGGTGCGGGAATTCTGGCTGCCGATACCGGAGGCTTTGCCCTGATACGCCCACCTGGTCACCACGCCTACTCCAATCGCGCTTCTGGGTTCTGTCTTTTTAACAACATTGCCATTGCTGCCAGGTATTTAACGGATCAGGGTAAAAAGGTGATGATTCTCGACATCGACGGTCACCTGGGGGATGGAACCAGCCATTTTTTTTATAATGATCCCAATGTTTTGTTCTGCTCTTTGCATCAATATCCGGCTTTTCCAGGCAACGGCTGGGTCGATGAAATCGGGTCCGGACCAGCACGAGGATTTACCATCAACCTCCCCATGCCCCCGGGTTCTGCGGACGATATTTTTTGGCGAGGCATTGAATTTATTGAACCCATAGCCAAATCGTTCAACCCCGACGTAGTTGCAGTATCTGCCGGTTTCGATGCACATCAGAACGACCCTTTATTACAGCTTAACCTAAGTCTCTCTTCTTTCTACCACTGTGGGATTTGGCTGCATGAAAACTTCAACCGGGTATTTGCTGTTTTGGAAGGCGGATACAATCTCAATAAACTTCCCCTGGCCATAGAACAGTTTCACCATGGATTCAACAAACTGGCTGAACCACATGCTGAACCCGCCACCGCTTCTGATACCTCTCTGGTGACAGTATTTGAGAAAAACCTGCAACAGCTTTATAACAACGTCAAAGAATACTGGCCTGTTTAGTACTTTTTTTTGAACTATTAGCATTGTATCGGTATTTTTACCAAACGCCAAACTTTGCCGGGTTTTGTTACCATGGACTTTATTTAATACCTTCTTAGTAATAGGGCTGTCTGTCTACCTGCTGGTGATATTTTACATTGTGTTTTCACTGCTGCAGGAGAACCGGGACCCGGAAATCACCATGGCCTGGGTACTGGTCCTCATCCTAATACCATTCTTCGGGTTGTTACTATACCTGAACTTTGGTCGAAACTTTAGAAAGATAAAAATCTTCTCCAGGAAGGGTTTGACAGATTTAGTCAGGATTGAAGAAATCAGCCAGAACCAAATTAATGACCTTTCAGCAATTACCTTATCGGGATCCGAATCCCTGGTAAAAGAGAATATCATTAAGCTATTACTAAATAACAGCAAGGCTATTCTAACGGCCAAGAACGAGGTGAATATTTTGCAAAACGGAGAAGCCACATTTGCTGCCATACTGCAGGAACTGAATAATGCTACCCATCATATCCATCTGGAATACTATATCTACGAAGATGACGCTATCGGGAATCAGATCAAGGAAATCCTGATAAAAAAAGCCCAGCAGGGCCTGGAAGTCAGGCTTATTATAGATGCTATAGGCAGCTGGGGCCTCAGCAAACGCTTTCTGCGGGATATGAAAAAAAACGGCATTGAAGTGGGCGTCTTTATGCCGGTAAGGTTTCCACTGGTGGCCAATAAGATCAATTACCGGAATCACCGTAAGATAATCGTAGTGGACGGCAAAGCAGGATTTATCGGGGGTCTGAATATTGCTGACAGATATATCCACGGTACTCCCGAGTTGGGGCTGTGGAGAGATACTCACTTAAAAATCCAGGGAGACGCAGTACACAGTCTGCAAACTGTTTTTATTACCGATTGGTTCTTCGTTACCAAAAACTATCTGCGGGGAGATCAATATTTCCCCAAGCACCAGATTGAGAATGAACTTCTGGTCCAGATTGCCTCCAGCGGCCCCGATTCTGACTGGTCGAACATCATGCAGGCCTATTTTACCGCCATAACCACCGCGGAAAAATATATATATATTTCAACCCCCTATTTTTTACCCAACGAGAGCATCCTTACTGCCTTGAAAACGGCCGCCCTCAGTGGAGTGGATGTGAAACTGATTCTTCCCGGCAATTCCGATGTGCGTACCACCTGGTACGGTTCTGTTTCCTATACGGAAGAGTTGCTACGAGCCGGTGTAAATGTTTATATGTATCAGAAAGGGTTTAACCATGGCAAAATCATGATGGTGGACGGTGTTTTCACCTCGATTGGCACCGCAAACATGGACGGAAGAAGCTTTAATAAGAACTTTGAAGTAAACGCGCTAATCTACAATCGTCCCAAGGCGGAAGAAATGAAGGAGAGCTTTTTGAAAGACATCGCCGAAAGCGAAGTAGTCCATCTGAAGGAATACCTGATACGCCCAAGGACACAAAAAATCAAGGAATCCCTTTGCAGAGTATTGGGTCCGTTGTACTAATCCCGAATTACCGAAGATCGCTATCCATAATGGGATCGTACTCCACCACCAGATATGGAATTCCCCATTGACTTACTTCATGGTAATTGTCTGCGTCTACACCATAAACCAGCCTGCGCTCAAGCAAACCCTGCTTTTTTAACCAGGACAGATGCCATGCTGTAACATCTTCAGCATAGCTTATGATAAAATCGGGCCTGAATTTTCTCGGTATCAGCCTGTAAGAAACGATGGTCCAGTCTCCTGGACCAGTAAAAACCGTTTGCAATTGAGGATAACGAAACTCCAGGTAAGTAGTAAATAAGAAATCGCTGCCAATGAGGCATCTTTCAGAGATTCCTGCCTGTTCGAGGTGAGTCATTAACTCATCAGCCAACCGCCGATAACTATGGTTTCCGTGTCTTTTGATGTCCAGGTATATTACCAGTTCTTCAGAGAATGCCTCCAGAAATTCTTGCAAAGTCGGCACCCTGTAATTGGTTGCATGGCCCTGGTGCCATAATGGCAACTCTTGGAGTTCAGCAAAGGTCTTATCCGGTAGTGAGAAATCGGAACCGAACAATCTCAACGATTGCCTGTCGTGAAATAGGTATTGGATGCCATCTTTGCTTTTCTTCACGTCCACCTCAATAAATCCGAATCCCAATTCAACAGCACGCGCTGCGGCCGCCAGGGTATTTTCCGGAACGGTATCCGATACCCCCCGGTGGGCAATCAACTGCCGCATCCCGTCTCCGATTGTTTGTTTCATGTCAGACTTCTTTTTACCCCATCCTCCCCCGAGTGCCCCCAAAATGATGGCAGCCCCAATAGCCATAAAACCAATTGCCTTTAGTGTACTTATGATTACTTTTACACTCATAGTTTGAACTGGCCAATTAACTTAATTTAATCTGAATCCTACGCACCGAAGCATCAAAATGTAATCTATGTTTTTCTTTCTTTCAAAGACTGTACCCTACCTTTTCATGCCACTTACCCTGATCACGGGCTGTCTGGTGATCTCCCTCTTTCTCAGGGTAAACAAATGGAAAAAAAGACTGCAAATCTTAGCAGTGACACTGCTTGTTATTTGCAGCAACCCGGTAATCACCGCCAAAGTGTTCAAACTTTGGGAGATTCCCGCTACCCCCATCGAGCAACTTAACTCTTCCAGGGCGGTAGGAGTGGTACTTTCCGGAGTAATTAAAAAGGAGAAACTTCCGCACGACCGGGTATATTTTAGCGAAGGAGCCGATCGGATCACACACGCCATCCAACTATACAAAGCCGGTAAGATTCAAAAGATTGTAATCACCGGTGGCCAGGGATCATTTTCCGAGTCCCCCATTCGAGAGGCTGACCAATTGAGGGAGGTTTTGTTGATGTGTGAAGTGCCCGCAGAAGATATTGTGATTGAAAACAAATCCAGAAATACCCGCCAGAATGCCCTATTTACAGCACAGATATTGAGAAATGAATTTCCGGACTACGACTACCTGTTGATTACTTCCGCATTTCACATGCGTCGTTCTCTGGCCTGTTTCAACCGGGAAGGATTAGAGGTAAGAAGCTATAGTACGGATTTTAAAACAGGTGATTATCCTCCCGGATTCACATCCTACATCATTCCTAGTCCCAATGCCATTTTTCGATGGCACCTGCTAGTGAAGGAATTGATGGGTTTTATTGCCTACAAGCTGGTGGGATATATATGATCTCCGAGCTATGAGTATTGATTTAGCCGGTTACACATCCAGTAAAATTCGGGTTGCTTCATTGATCCTGTTCAGGGTATCCTGCAGAATATACTTTTTTTGATCTACCTGCTGTGGCTGATCGCGTTGACAGAAATAGCTGTGTATGGCCCGACGTGGCTTATCCGTATGATTGACAGTCCCTCCATGCCAGGTATGTGAATTAAATATAACCACCATACCTGCCGGGGCCTCCAGTAGAATCTCGTTAGGATGGGGGGCATAGGGGTCTTCCAGTATATCCTGTGGTAAAACACCGGACCTGTTAGTGCCCGGCACTAAACGGGTTGCCCCGTTGGCCGCTGAAAAATCGTCTAACAACCATATAGAGTTGCACACTTGGTAGGCTCCGGGAGGAACCGCCTGGTGCCAGTCGACATGCAACTTTTGTAACCCATGCCCTTTCAGAGAGGCCCGGTAGTTGAGCGCTGATAACTTAAACTCCGGTCCCAGTACATGATTTATGGCGGCCAGCAGCTTGGGATGGGTGTAAAAGATATCAAAGATCTCCCCCTTATTTACCAGGTCTGCCAATCGGTCCACTCCCTCCTCCCTGGGGTGACGAATATGTTTCGATTCCAGAAGTTCGGATCCTGCCCTATCTGCTTCTGTGACCATCAATTGCTGCAGGCGGTTCCGCACCTGGTCTAAGGTATTAGCCGACAAAAGTTGTCCCAGTACTAAATAGCCATTTTGGTCGAGAAAGGTTTTCTCTTTATTTGACAGGGTATTTTGATCAACACCGAGTTCTTCCAGCATGGTGATTCGAGTTATCTCTCGCTATTGCTCCGTCCAATGCGGTCTGCTGATACCATTCAGGTCCCACATCACCTGACCACCCTTAACAGTTAGTTCGCACTCCAGCTTCCGGTCACCATCCATTCTGTAGCCCTGTACATCCACAAAGCCGAATTCTCCTTCCAGTAGGTCCAACACGGTCAGGTCAGCCTCTGCACCAACTGACAAATGACCTAAATCCGTGCGTTTGATTATCTGGGCGGGGTTCCAGGTAGAGCGTTCAATCACTTCCTCCACGGTCATGCCCATATTCAGAAACTTTGACATCACATTCAGCTGGTCCTTCATTCCTCCGTTCATACTGCTAATGTGAAGGTCTGTGCTAATGGAGTTGGGCTTTAATCCCTGCTCCAACGCGGGAATAGCCTGGGTAAACGCGAAACTACCGGCACCATGGCCCACATCAAAAATCAACCCCCGTTGTTGTGCTTTTAGGGCAAAATCGTTGAGGTTTCGCTGATCGTCCACTACATGACCCCTGCCTACAGTGGCACCATAACAATGGGTCAGAATATCTCCGGGACGAAGCTTCTCCATTAACAGGGTCTCTAGTGAAAGTACCGGTTCAGAAACCCCGAAATCAACCATTACCGGAACATCGGCCAACTCACCGGCTTTCACGGCATTCTCCACCGGCTCCCACTGGGGACCGATATAATGAGCCACCTTTACCCCAACTATGGTCTCCGGATACTTAGCTACCGTCATGGCAGCCAGCTTGGGATCCATATCGGATAGATTTTGTTCCACTTCCCCTCCCTTCATACCGCCTCCCACGATATTTACAAAGGCTAAAACCCTGGTTTTAGACTTGTCGATGATATTTTCCTTAAAGACCCTGAAGTTTCTCCATCCGGCGCATCCCTGATCGACCACGGTGGTAACACCCGCCCTGAAAGTAAACCCATCCGGGGCCACACTGTTCCAACCATTGCTGTAGGCGGCATCTGGCATGGTGCCATAGAAGTTGTGCACATGCAGATCGATCAGTCCTGGAGCAACAAAATAGCCCTTGGCTTCTACTACTGTTTTTGCTCTGTTGGTGGCGATATTACGGGCCACTTCCAGAATCTTACCATCCTTAATGGCTACATCCATGGCGCCATTAATGCCATTTTTGGGATCGATAACATGACCATCATTTATTAAAATATCTATTTCCTGACTCCACAATGGGCCCGCGAAGCAAAGCAAAAAAGCAACAATAAAATGAACGGTTCTATTCATGGTTTTTTTTATTTGGTGGGACTTTTTACAATAATCCAGATCAGATAAATGAGGATATCTAAAGGTAAGATACAGAAGCCTAAATGATTATGCCAGTAAAGTATAAAGTTTTGATATAATTAATGTTATTAAGTAAATTAAACGGAAAAATGAACCATCAATACTCTTAACGACGGCATAATGATAGACAGGCGACGACTATTGAAGCGATTATCCACCATACCCTTTTTCGGAACCTTAGCCGCACCGGTCTTTGCTGAACCAGGGGCCACAGTACTT
>JAUIKU010000137.1 GCA_030430675.1 Bacteroidia bacterium
CAGGCGCTAATTCGGAATCATTTGGGGCCGATTTTAAGGACGGTTTAATGAAACCAGGGCCCTGGGAATTCTTTATTACGGGATTTGCCGAGTGTCTTCCGTACCATGAAAATAAGGTAAGCCTCGACAAAGACAACCTGGACAAATGGGGACAGCCCACCCTGGCCATTGATTGCGAATTCAAGGACAACGAACTGGCGCTGAACAAACAAATCAGGGAAGATGCCGTGGAAATGCTGGAAAAGGCCGGAGTGAAAGACATTGTGGGATTTGATAACCAGCATGAACCGGGATACGGTATTCACGAGATGGGCACCGCAAGAATGGGCCGGGATCCTAAAACCTCGGTACTGAACGGTACCAACCAAGTACATGCCTGTAAGAACGTTTTCGTAACCGACGGGGCCTGTATGACCTCATCGTCCTGTGTAAACCCCTCCTTAACCTACATGGCCATCACCGCCAGGGCTGCCAATCACGCGGTAGCGGAGCTCAAACGAAAAAACCTGTAACCATGAAAAGAAGAGAAGCCTTAAGAAAATCAGCGGTTTTGGCAGGGTCTGTGGGATTGACTCCCGCCTTGGTTTCCCTGTTACAATCCTGTCAAAGTCAACCCCGACTGGAATGGACCCCACAGGTATTGAACGAATCCCAGGCCCGGACCATACAGGCACTGGTAGATACCATATTGCCCAAAACCGATACCCCCGGTGGAGTGGAAATGAAAGTGGATATCTTCATCGACAAGGTGTTTGCTGAAATGTATAACCAGGAACAGCAGCAAACCACCCTGGAACAAATCGATAATTTTGACCGGGACTGCCAACAGCAATTCGGGGCGTCATTTGGGGAGTTGTCGGCAGATGACCGGGTGGAAATGCTGAAAATTGCCGAATCCAGTGGCGGGAAATTCAACGGAAAGGTATGGGGTACCGCAGTAGGGACACAGGAACCGGTTAGTTTTTATCGCTCCCTCAAGTCACTGATATTATGGGGCTTTTTTACCTCACAGGAGATCGGTAAGAATGTGCTTAGTTACGACCCCGTCCCCGGCGATTACCTGGGTTGTATTCCCCTGTCCGAGGTAGGGAATACCTGGAGCCTTTAGGTTAGTCTGCAGTAGCAGTCGTCGGTAGGCGGTCTGTAGTAGACTGCAGGCACGATTTTGGACTGCCAACTGCTAACCGCTAACTGCCCATTGTCCACTGCCAACTGCACACTGCCCACTGCAAACTGCCCACTGAGGACTGCAGACTTACAAGAGTACCTTCACAGCTAAAATTCACTCTTTTGACACTGACTATTTCAGTAAATTTCCCATCTGAAATAGTGTTTGTTATGCTTACCGAGAACGAAGTTGGACAGTTATTGGCCATTCCCGAGGTTCAGGCGGCGGTAGAGCCTTTGTACCAGTCATTTATCCGGGAAGAAAAGAACCTGGAGGAGCTTTCGCTCCATGATTTTTTGTCAGGTATATTGCTGGCGCCTTCGGTGGCGCTGGCCCAGGTTGACGGTACTACCAGCCTGTTTGAGGAGTTGTCTATAAACAAAAAGGCCCGCAGGTTCTCTAAAGGGGGATTTTTTCTTAAGCAGGATCCGGTGGTAAAAATGGTAACGCTCATGCAAACCCGGTTTCAGCACTGGGAGGTGAAGTTTTTTGAAACCCTGAAAAGCATTTTAAGCACGGTGGTACCGGAAATCTCGCGGCCAGAAACCCAGCCCTTAAATGAGCGTCAGCCTTTTAAAATCATTATGAATACTTCTTACATTTTGATCAGGTTTTTGGAAACATTTTTCCTGCCCGAAGGTGAAGAAATCACCAACAGACGCAGGATCTCACAGGTGGAATACCAGAAGATAAACAATATCGGAGAGCAATTACAGCTGTCCGGTATCAGTTCGTTTAGAAATTTTATTAGCACCTTTGACGTTAAATGATACGAAATCATTTGTTTTGCCAGTTATAATGTGTGTATGCGCCGTTTCATGATCAGGTATTTTTATATGGTGTTGCTGGTGATGGTGGTTCCAACCACTGTGCTATGGGCACAAAACGACAGTATTCCGTCACAAACTGAGGAAGACACCGTTATCGATACCAGGGAAATACCGACGGAAGCTGAACCGACCAGCACCAAGAAGCCCGTAGGTGACCGCGGTCCATTCAGAAACCGGCGATTTAATCCAAATTACGGCCTCAGGCGCATTCTCAACCATTTCACTTTTACGCCTACTATCGGTTACAGCAGGACCTCCTATGTGCATAAATCAGCCGATACCACCGAAGCATCCGGTGATTTTAAAGGCAGTGGCATTCCCATCAGCGGCACCCTGAACTTCCATTACAAGTGGTTTCGCCTGGGAGGGGGAGCAGAGCTGGAGTTTCATTCATTCAAGGACGAAGAGATTGGAATTGCTCAGGGGATCATAAACGACAAAAAAACCACCTTTACCAAGTTTTACGGCAATATCGGAGCAGAAGTATATCAATACTGGGACTACATGCTGGTGCCGGAAGTGCAGGTAGGAGCGCTAAAGCTGGGCAAGGGATTCAATACGGACTCGGTCAATAACAGTATGTTTGTCAACCTGGGAGTCAGCGTGGAAAAAGTGTTGTCGGAGTACTTCCGGATAATAATAAAACCATCCTATGAAATTCGCAGCCTGGAAAGAATCGGCTCCGAGCCCGCGGATTACAATATGAATGCCTTTTCTATAAAACTGGGGGTCAGTATTCGCTACCCCGACATCCCCCGGTGTCCCCTGAAAGCCTGTCACACCCAGATCAAGCATATACACTACGGCAACGAGTATCGGGGACAGCCATTGCCGATCAAGCAAAACCGCAAATACGGAGAACTGAACCCTGTGTTGAAGAAATATAAGGGTAGGAACAAGAAGAAATTAAATCCGTATTAGGCAACATAAGCCAGGGGCCAAATAACAAACGCCAGGGAAGCGCCAAACAGGCTCTGCTACAACTTCAATTTATCCCTTAATATCCCGCTCCAGCGCCTGTTTTGTCCCATTTTTTCCTTAACTTTGGGCGAATTTTTTACAGCTAACTATCCAATACCCAGATTTTTATGGCAGAAGGTGAAAATGAGAATATCATCCCCATTAATATTGAGGATGAAATGCGGGGAGCTTATATCGACTACTCCATGTCGGTTATTATTTCCAGAGCACTTCCAGATGTCCGTGACGGGCTAAAACCAGTACATCGCAGAATACTCTTTGGCATGGATGAACTTGGGGTCAACTACAACCGGCCCTATAAAAAATGTGCCAGGATCGTGGGGGATGTACTGGGTAAATACCACCCGCACGGGGACACCGCCGTTTACGATACCATGGTGCGTATGGCCCAGGAATGGTCATTGCGGTATCCACTGGTCGACGGGCAGGGCAACTTCGGAAGTATTGACGGTGATTCACCGGCGGCCATGCGATATACCGAAGCCAGGCTGCGCCGGATTTCCGAGGAGATGTTGTCGGATATCAAGAAAAATACGGTCGACTTTCAGGCCAACTATGACGATTCAGCACAGGAGCCCACGGTATTACCCGCCAAAATCCCCAGCCTGCTGGCCAACGGTGCCTCGGGCATCGCGGTGGGGATGGCCACCAATATGCCTCCCCACAACCTGAATGAACTGGTCAACGGCATCGTCGCCTACATCGAAAACAATGAGATCACCATACCGGAGTTGATGGAACATATCACCGCTCCGGATTTTCCTACCGGAGGTATTATCTACGGATATCAGGGAGTGAAATCCGCCTTTGAGACCGGCAGGGGCCGGGTTGTCATGCGGGCCAAAGCTGAAATCGAGACCACCAAGAAAGGCCGGGAACGCATCGTGGTGACAGAAATTCCCTATATGGTCAACAAGGCCAATATGATCGAAAAGACCGCAAACCTGGTCAATGACAAGAAGATCGAGGGCATATCGGATATCAGGGATGAATCAGACCGTAAAGGATTGCGTATCGTATACGAACTGCGCAAGGACAGCATTCCCAATGTGGTTCTGAACAATTTGTTCAAATATACCCAGTTGCAATCATCCTTTGGGGTCAACAATGTGGCACTGGTCAAAGGCCGGCCCCAAACGCTTAATTTGAAGCAACTGATCAGCCACTTTGTAGATCACCGGCACCAGGTAGTGGTAAGGCGTACCGAGCACGATCTTAAGGAAGCAGAAAAGCGCGCCCACATCCTGGAAGGCTATTTGATTGCCCTGGACAACCTGGATGAAGTGATTGCCCTGATACGCAATTCCCGTGATCCTGAAACCGCCAAGAACGAATTGATGGCACAGTTCAAGCTGTCAGAGATCCAGGCCAAGGCCATACTGGACATGCGGTTACAGCGGCTTACCGGACTGGAACGGGATAAGATACAGCAGGAGTATGATGAAGTAGTTCAACTGATCAAAGAACTTAACGAAATACTTGGTAGTGAGGATATTCGTATGGGTATCATAAAGGATGAGTTGAAGGAGATACAGCAACGGTACGGGGATGAGCGACGCACTGAAATTGTGCACAGTGCCGACGATTTTACCGATGAAGATATGATACCCAACGAGGAGATGGTGATTACCATTAGCCATCAGGGGTATATCAAAAGAACACCACTGACCGAATACCGGACCCAGGGCCGGGGAGGAGTAGGAGCCAAAGGTGCCGGCAGTAAGAACGATGATTTTACCGAGCATCTGTTTACGGCATTTACCCACAACTATCTGCTGATCTTTACCGAGTTCGGGAAAGTGTACTGGAAGAAAGTATGGGCCATACCGGAAGGCAGCAAGGTAGCTAAGGGACGGGCCATTCAAAATCTGATCAATATCGAATCAGGTGACCAGGTAAGGGCGGTAATTAACGTGCAAAACCTGGATGATGACGATTATATCAATAATCACTACCTGATCATGTGTACCCAACAGGGGACCATCAAAAAAACCGCACTGGAAGCCTATAGTCGACCCAGGTCCAACGGTATTAATGCCATAACCATTAAGGATGGAGACAAATTACTGGAGGTTAAACTGACCAACGGTGATAATCATATTGTAATTGCCAAGAGGTCGGGCAGAGCCATTCATTTTCATGAGCAGGATGTGCGGCCTATGGGACGAACCGCTGCCGGAGTCCGGGGGGTAACGCTGGAAGGAAAGGACGACCGGGTGATTGGTATGGTATGTGTGAGCCGGGAAGAATCGGACCTGATGGTAGTTTCTGAAAAAGGCTATGGCAAGCGGTCTTCCATCGACGATTACCGCATTACCAAAAGAGGGGGTAAAGGGGTTAAAACCATCAATGTGACGGCAAAAACCGGTACTCTGGTATCAATAAAAGAAGTAATTGACAGCGATGACCTGATGATTATCAACAAATCGGGCATCACTATCAGGATGGAGGTTCAGGGGGTACGGGTAATGGGCAGGGCCACCCAGGGCGTCAAATTGATCAGGCTCAACGAAGGGGATGAAATCAGTTCCGTGGAAAAAATCGAGATGTTCGAAGATGAAACAGGCACGGAAATTGATAAAAATGAAAATGAAGACACTGAAAACTAAAATTCAAGATATATTTCACTAACTTAATTTATTCAAAAGACTATTTAATTATCACTATGAAAAAGCCCGTATCACTGGTTATTTTTTGTCTGATGTTCGCCGGGATGCATGCTCAGAACTCAGCAGTTAGCAAAGCTACTAAATTCAAGGACAGCGGAGAGTTGATGCAAGCCAAAGAACAGATAGATTTAGCCATAACCAACGAAAAAACTAAGGATAAACCCAAAACCTGGTATACCAAAGGAGAGGTTTACGAAGCGATCGCATTTTCAGATGACGCATCCTATCAGAGTATGCAGGATGAAGCCCTGAGCGAATCGGTTGCCGCCTTTCAAAAGGCCAAATCTCTGGACGAAGGAGGCAACTACGATGGCCTGAGCGATATCAAAATAGATAATATATGGGGTACCCTGATCAACAAGGGTGCGGAATATTATAATCAGGAGGACTATGAAAATGCCCTGGAATATTTTGCCAAATCCTCCATATTGAAACCAGAAGATACCACCGCATATTATTATGCCGGAATTGCAGCCCAACAGGGGGAAGATTACCAGGCAGCGCTGGAAAACTACTATAAGCTGATAGAACTGGATTACCACAATGAGGATATCTACAGCAGCATTATTTACCTGGAGCGTTCCCAGAACAACGATAACGAGCAGGCCCTGGAGGTTATAGCTATGGCCAGAGAACAGTTTCCCGACAATGAGGCAATGATGAAAGAAGAGATCAATTTGCTGATCATTACCGAACAAACGGATGAGGCCAAGGCCAAACTGGAAAAGGCCATACAGGCGGAACCGGACAATGCCAACCTCTATTATAACCTGGCCTATATCAGTGAACAGACCGGAGACAATGAGGCAGCAGTGGCCAATTACAAGAAGGCTCTAGAAGCTGATCCACAATATTTTGATGCTACCTTCAACCTGGCGGTTAACCACTACAACCAGGCGGCGGAGATCTTGAAAGAAGCCAATGAAATGGATCTTCGTACCTATCAGAAGGAAGGGAAGGCCATCGAGGAAAAAGCCAAGGAACAATTTAAGGAGGCGCTGCCATACCTGGAAAAAGCCCATGAATTGGATCCACAGGATAGAATTGTACTGGAGACCTTACAAACAGTCTATGTACAGCTGAAAATGAATGACAAAGCAGAAGCGGTTAACGGCAAAATAGAAGCGCTGGGACCGGAAGAATAGTCAAACCTATTTACAAAAAGCCAACCCCGGTATATTTTTACCGGGGTTTTTTTATTTTTTATTTCTCTGATAATCAATCAGATAGATAATATTTTCAAAAAAATTATTAAAAGGTGGTTACATTTTGCTCAACCAGCGTATCTATGTCAAATTGCATTGATCTAAGTATAAATTGAATTTATTTAATACATAGCAAAACATCCTTAACATTAAGTTTATTTAGGTTCATAGCTGGTTGAAGATAGGTCGGGTCTCGCGTAGGCCTGGCCTTTTTTTGTGTAGCAAGAGGGAAGAGGGAGGAGCATACAGGTGTAGCAAGAGGGAGAGGGGGGAGCATACAGAAATAGCAAGAGGGAAGAGGGAGGAGCATACAGGTAGACAAGCGGAGTAAGAGCAACAGTACGTGTGAGGCCGGCCCGCTGGGCATACGTTTGATTTTGAGACTGTCAACTTGTTACTTATGCCGGCAGACTCACATAGCAATGTTTGATTTTGAAAAACTAAAGGTCTACCAGAAGGCAAATGATTTCAATAAAACTCTACGTACTCAGCTCCTAATTGATCCCCTGGAAAAAACATCAGAGTACCAGTTAAAGCGATCTGCCTTAAGCATTGTACTCAATATTGCTGAGGGGTCGGGTCGATTCAGCAAATTAGATAAACGAAGATTTTATATTACCGCCAGGGGCTCGCTATTTGAAGTAATAGCCATCCTAAAATTAGCATTTGAAGAGCAGTCAATCGCTCAGAATCAGTATGAACAGCTCTACTCATTAGCTGAGGAGCTTTCCAAAATGTTATACGTGATGATCCGAAATCTGGGTGAATAGCAAACCCTGTATGCTATACCCTCTTGCTCTTGCTACTCTATAAGTAGCTCAACCACCATTGCTCCTTATGAGTCCGCTTATAATTGGCGTACCAGAGGCACAGGGGGTAGCACAGTGCCACCACTACCAGCCAAACCCCAAAGACCAGGGGCAGGCTGAGTTCATAGCCTGCCGGGAAGCCGGATGACGGTCCCAGCCACCAGTTGGAGGTGCCAAATTGCCATTGTGACCACACAATAGCCACCAGGTGAATAATGAAGAAATGCAGCAGATAAAAGAAAAACGGTACTCTTCCAAAAATACTGATCATTTTCACTTTCCGGCCCTGCCATTTTTCCAGCCAGGGGATGATCAATAAACCGGGACCCAGGGTCATCAGTAAAAACAGCAAAGACGGCGGGTATTTGCTGGTATTCAGAAAGCTCAGCAGACTATATACCGTGCCTCGTTCCTGGGTTTCCCAGGGCACTGGATCGCCATAGATGTTAATGCCCCTTAGTATCAGGAACAACACCACACAAGCCGACCCGATGGTCCAGATGGGCCAGTTACGGTTTGGAGAGGGCCGGATCAGCAACCGTCCAAACAGGTAACCCAGGGCCATTACTCCGGGCCAGGGCAACAGCGGATAGTGTACGAAAACGGGTATTGGTTTGATGATAAAAGCCTGTTGTTTGTGCAGTAGGGAATACAACCATCCCTGTGCTTCCGGAAACAGGTAATCCAGCACATTATGACCGAATACCAGCACCAGACTGAAGGTCAGGATTACCGATTTGGGCAAGTAGATCAAGCCGCCCAGGATGATCATTGACCAGCCTATAATCCACAATACCTGCAGAAATACGAATTGATAGGGTATGAACTGCACCACCAGGTTGAGTATGAATATTTCTACCAGGATGATCCACAGGCCCCTGGTAATCAGGAATTTGCTCAATGTCTTTAGATCACATCCGGTATTTCTGGCGTATAGGAAGGCACTGGTTCCCGCCAGGAAAACAAATGACGGAGCACAAAAATGGGTGATCCATCGGGTAAAAAACAACTCCACGGAGGTTTGGGTAGGATCAACGGGACTAAAAGCGGTAGCCCCCATAAACAGACGCACATGATCAAGTGCCATAATGATCATAACGATGCCCCGCAACAGGTCAACCGACTGGATCCTGAACCGGTATGGGTTTAAGACAACATCTTTTTCCATCGAGCGACAATCTAATAAAAGAAATTGATTAAATAAGACCGGATACTGCGGGAAACGAGGGTCTGAATGATGGCAAAAAAAATTGTTTTTAATTCATTTTCAAATAGTTATATTATGCATTCAAACCAAAACATTAATCTTATGGACACCAAAAAATTTATTACCGGTACTCTGGTGGGTGGTATTGCCTATTTTATTCTGGGATACCTTTTTTACGGCCTGCTACTGGAAGGTTTCTTCGAGGCCAATGCAGGAAGTGCCGCGGATGCCGGCAGACAACCCGAGGATATCGTCTGGTGGGCGCTGATCCTGGGGAATTTTGCTTTTGCCGCCCTGATCACCTACATATTTGTAAAATGGGCGCATATCAGTACCTTTAAGGGTGGACTTAAGGCAGGAGCGGTCATTGGATTGCTGATGGCGTTGAGCATGGATCTTATCATGTATGCGACCAATAATCTTATGAGCCTCACCGGGGTTGTAGTGGATGTGATAGTAGCTACTTTGTTGTCAGCCATTATTGGTGGAGTTATCGGAGCGGTATTGCACGCCAAGCCTCAGGGAGAACCGGCTGCTGCTTAAAGATCTAACCAAACTAAATTTCTAGAAGGGCACTGTTCTGTATCAGAATGGTGCTTTTTTTTTGGATTTCAACCCTTTTGGCCATTCCTGTGTCTAATAGATAGAGAATTAAACCAAAATAGAATGAAATATACCACCCTGCTATGCCCCCTGCTATGCTCTACACTGTTGCTCTTGCTACTCTTCAGCTGTCACGATGATGATGGTGAAGAACTTGCGGAAAGGCAAGAACGCATGGCCGCAATTACATTTGAGGTAGAGACTATGATTGCTGACAAATCCTGCAACGGCGCCGGTGACTGTGCCTCCATTGCCTTTGGAGCCAAGCCCTGCGGCGGACCCAGGGTCTACCTGGTCTATGCCCCCAGCAACGTAGATGAGACCAAATTGGTAGAACTGGTTGAAGAATTCAATCAACTGGACCACGAAGTTAACCAGATCACCGGAGTGGGTTCGGATTGTGCGCTAGTGGAAGAACCGGAGTTGATTTGTGCGGATGGTGTTTGCAGGGCTAAGGAATAGGGAGTAAGGAATAGGGGCTAAGGAATAGGGAGTAAGGAATAGGGAGTAAGGAATAGGGAGTAAGGAGTAAGGAGTAAGGAGTAAGGAATAAGGAATAAGGAATAGGGACGATGGACGAAGGTTTTAAGGCACTAGGGTACTAGGATTCAGTTGGCAGTTTTGCAGTCGGCAGTTTTGTAGTCGGCAGTCGCAGTGTGTATGCCGCTTCCTGTATGCCGTTCCCTGTATGCCGTTCCCTGTACGCTGTTGCTAACAATTACTGCCATTCAATGCGTGCTACATAAACGCTGCCGTCGCTGCCATATTTTTCCACGCCTTTCGGCTGCATCCATTCCGACACCGTAACCCAGGTTTCTTGTGGGCTGATTTCCGTGACCCCAAAATTGCCCAGGCGGGCGCCCCGTTCCGGTACCAGAATTTGTTCCGTTTCGCGAATTACCACCAGCCGCTCAGTATCCACCTGTGCCATGAACAACGGCGCCCGGTTTCGAAATACATGATCATTATTTGCCCCTCTTCGGGTATACACCAGGTATAGCGTCTCTCCATGAGTGACCCAGTGCTGCTGCGTGTTGTAGTTACCCAACGGCTTACCGTCGTCAAAAGTCCATTCCCGGATGGGCTCAAAATGCATTCCATCTGATGAGCGGGTGGTATAACCCCGAAGATCGTTGCGAATAGTGAGGAAATATTCCCCCCGGCGGTGGGCCAGCGAAGGTTCGTGCAGTCCTCTGGTGTCATCGTCCACCTTGAGCTCATTGCCGTGTTCCAGGTAGGCCAGCTGTTCTCCGTCAAAACTGCAGCGGGCTACCATCACCTGGCTGTTTTTGCCGGGAGGACGAAAATACATGGGAAGCAGTATGCTGCCATCTTCCAGATCGTACCGCTGGGTACAACCGGCACCGGTATCTTCAAATTTTGGCTGTTGGGGAATGGTTAGTTTCTTCCAGTCTGCCCATTGGTTGTTTTCAGGGTCATACACCGAAAAAGAGGTATGACGCGGCCGGGGATGGGCTACTTTCCATTCCGGGGTATAGACTACGGTGTGACCGGTTCCCAGTAATTTCCCACTGGCCCGGTGAAATTTTGGCCAGAAATCACTTACCGCCACCGGTCGATTTACCCCATCGATAGTTTCAAATCTTGGATCTAAGGTCTTCAGGCGTTCTGGTTCGGTCCATAATTTGCCCAGATCGTCGGTATGAAGCCCGAAAACCCCCTTAAACACATCGCTACCCTCCAGGTCCAGGGTATTCATGGTCATCACTACTCTCGGCATACCCCGCTTTCCGGCACCGGGGACGATCCCCGCCCGGGGATGGGTATAGCATTGCCTGCCGTCGAACAGTTTGGCACAGGTCTCCAAGGTCAGCTTATATGGGGGTTGATACTGTTTTGGGGAAGGGTTACAGGCCAACAAGTCAGGTAGCAGCAGGGAGCTGCCACCCAAAGCCAGGGTGCCGCTGGTAACTTTTTTGAGAAATTTTCGCCGCTGAATGTTGGTCATGGTTATTAGTGGTCTTCGGTATTCAATAAATCCTGTTATCTTGAATGCTACCATATATTAAGCAGTTACTATCAATACCTCAAATGAAACCTGTAATACTATTTAAGAGTTTGCTGTCATGGATACTCCTGATGCTGGTTTTTCAACCCCTGTGGGCCCAGCAGGTGCCGTTAATACAAAGTAAGAAGATCTGGGACCAGGCGCCGCACAATGCCTTGATCAGCTCCACGGACGGCGCTGATTGGCAGTCACAAGTGTTACTGGCGGTACCTGATTATGACCTGCGTGACCCCAAATTATCCGTTACCCCGGATAACCGGCTGATGGTACTGATGGGAGCGGCTGATTACCAGGGTAAGGAGGTAATGGATAGAAAAGGTATGGTATCGTTTTCTACTGACGGCCTGTCCTTTACCGAGCCTGCTGCGGTGGCCATCGATGCCCGTATCGCCAATGACAAAGGCTGGTTGTGGCGGGTCAACTGGCACCAGGGTACGGGCTATGGGGTGCTTTATCAGAATCATGGGGAATCCTCCAATGCCAACCTGCTAAAAACCAGCGATGGCTTGCAGTATCAACTGGTGACCGACCTGGGAATTGAGGGGAAGCCCAATGAAGCCACTATTAAAGTGCTGCCTGATAACCAGATGGTTATGATCATCCGGCGGGAGGGAGGCAATACCCATGGAATGCTGGGAAGGAGTCAACCGCCCTACCGGGAGTGGCAGTGGCAGGATATGGGGATGCGGCTGGGAGGTCCCGATTTCGTACTGCTGCCACATGGCCAATTACTGTTGGGCAGCCGGGTATATGGGGAATCAGGCGCCCGAACCGGGTTATATCTGGGCCAGTTGCAGGGGCAAGGGCACGGGCCATCATCAGTGCAGTTCAAACAAATAGCGGTCTTCCCCAGTGCCGGAGATACCAGTTACCCGGGCATGGTGCTGCGGGGCGATACGGTTTACATAAGCTATTACTCCAGTCACCAGGAAAAGACGGCTATCTATTTTGCTTCAGTTTCACTGATGCAATTAACAATTAACAATTAACAATTAACAATTAACAATTAAGCCTGCCTGCCGCAGGCAGGAATTAAGCCTGCCCTGCCCGCGGCAGGAGGGTTGTCGCCAGCAAGAATTGCCAATTACCTCAAACCTGGCTGAATTGCCCTACCTGGTAATTTCCAGGTACTGTACGCATGGTGCGGTTCAGCCGGTTCCAGGTGTTGATATTGGCAATGGCCAGGGACAAACCGGTCACCTCGGTCACTGAATAATACAACCGCAATCGTTCATAGAGTTCATCGCTGATGTCCAGCCGGCTGATGTCGGTCAGGGCTTCTGCAAATTCCAGGGCCGCTTTTTCATGGTCCAGGTAAAACGGGCATTCCCGCCAGGCGGAAACCGAATACAGCCGTACCGGGGTTTCACCCAGTTCCAGGGCCTCCTTGGCGTGCATGTCCAGGCAGAAGGCACAGTGATTGATTTGCGAGACCCTAAATCGGATCAGTTCCAGCAGTTTGGCATCCAGCCCGCTGCCGGCAATATAACGTTCGGTCTGATAGAGCCCCCGCATGGCGGCAGCATCGATATCCTGATAAGAAATTCTCTGTGTCATTTTATTTTAAGTTTATTTAGTAGTAAGACACGGAGCTCCTCTGAGTTGTGACCAAATCAATTAAGGAGTATGGAATAAGGAGTAGGGAATAGGGAATAAGGAATAAGGAATAGGGAATAGGGTATAGGGAATAGGCCTACTCCCTACTCCTTAATTCTTACTCCTTAATTCTTACTCCTTATACCTTTGCGCTGAGAGCAGTGAGTTTGTCCTGATCCAGGATCACTTTGATGCCTGAGATACGGGTTCCGCTGGGGTCGAATTCAAATACCTGGCAAAGGATCAGTTTTTTTCTGTGATAGTACAGCAAGGCGGGTTGGTGGTTGACTACCAGGGGCCTTATGCGGTAGTTAAACTGAAACCTGTGGTATATATAAAGCAGCAAATCAGTGACTTCACTACGACCAAAGCAGTATTTTTTCACTACTTTGATCTTTTCACCACCATCGGCGTGGAAGGCGATATCGTCGGTTAACAGCTGATGCAGTTCCTCCAGGTCACGGGACCGGATGGCCCGGGTGAAATGGTCGATCTGCTGAAACTGTTCCGGGGAAACGCTGCTTTTTGTGGTTTTAGACTGGTCCAGCTTGGCCGCGGCCCGGCTTAGTAATTTGCGGGAACTGGTTTCGCTGATGCCCAGCACTTCGGCAATTTCCTGGTGATTGTAGTTGAACGCATGTTTTAAAATAAACACCGCCCGCTGCTTGGGGTTCAGGCGTTCCAGCAAATACAAAAGCGAATAGGAGATGGTTTGTTGCAATTCCAGTGCCACATCGGCTGCCTCGGTGGCCACCGGTTCCGGCAGCCATTGTCCCTGGGGCTGCCGTTTCTGTAGATTGCGCTTGAGGTTCAATGACTGGTTGATCACCCCTTTGATCAGGTAGTTTTTCTCATTATCCGGAGAAGCCCCTTTGCTGGTATACTTCAGCATCACCTCCTGAATGGCATCCTTGGCGTCTTCCACCGAGCCCAGGATATTGTAGGCATAGGGGAACAGCAGTTTTTGGTAGTCGGACATCTCTTTTCAATTAAAAATTAAAGATTAAGAATTTAAAA
Source organism: Bacteroidia bacterium (assembly GCA_030430675.1). Lineage (GTDB taxonomy): Bacteria > Bacteroidota > Bacteroidia > Cytophagales > Cyclobacteriaceae > SZUA-3. Next base: position 14,115 of record JAUIKU010000137.1, read on the forward strand.
TGGTCTTCTTAATAAATAGACACTGCACTCCGGGCAAATGTGACATTTTGTAGGGAATAAGGAATAGAGAATAAG
>JAUIKU010000360.1 GCA_030430675.1 Bacteroidia bacterium
ATGTTCATTTTACTCCCGATATTGACCGTCAGCAAGTGCAAATTACCGCCTATTTGCCTGAGCCGGTGCCAGCAGGAGAAAAGCGGTCTGCAACGGTTACCGTACAAACTCCCGAGGGGCCCAGAAAAGTCACTGTTCATTTCAAAGAAGGGCAAACAAAAGCCAGGACCATGCTTGATATTCCCAATCAAAGATTATGGACACTGGATGACCCGTTCCTGTATGAAGCAGCGGCCAGCTACCAGGGAGATGTACTGCATAGCTATTTCGGAATGCGTAAGATCGGCGTGACCAAATTGCCCGGAACGGAAATACCCTATATATCCCTGAACAATCAGCCTATTTACCTGCAGCTGGCCCTGGACCAATCCTATCACCCGGAAGGATACTATACCTTTCCCAGTGATCAATTCATGATAGACGAGATCAATCGCAGCAAGTCAATAGGTTTAAATGGTATCAGGACCCATATAAAAGTTGAGATACCCCGAAAACTGTATTGGGCCGACAAACTGGGCCTGCTGATAATGGAAGATCTTCCCAACAGCTGGGGGGAACCGGAAGAAAAGATGCAGGTGGAATCCACTTATACATTAAGGGAAATGATCAAGCGCGACTATAACCATCCCGCTATTTTTTCCTGGGTGATCATCAATGAGACCTGGGGCATGACCACCGCCACCGAAAATGGCCAGGAATACCTTCCGGAAAGCCAGCGGTGGCTGGTTTCCATGTATCATCTTGCCAAGTCGCTGGACAGTAGTAGATTAGTCGAAGATAATTCCATTTGCTGTGGACGCGGCCATACGGTTACCGACATTAACTCCTGGCACATATATTTGCCCGGCTATGCCTGGGACCAATTCCTTACCAATTTAAGCGACAGCACCTATCAGGGAAGTACTTTTCATTATGAGGATGGTTACTATCAGGGGCCCGAGCCCAATATTAATTCAGAATGCGGAAACGTATGGGGCTATGAGGGCAGCACCGGTGATGTGGACTGGAGTTGGGACTATCATCGCATGATCAACAGTTTCAGGACCCACCCCAAGATTGGGGGCTGGTTGTACACGGAGCACCATGATGTCATCAATGAATGGAATGGATACTGGAGGTTCGACCGGTCTGAAAAATACACGGGCCTGGAAGAAATGGTGCCGGGAATGAGCCTGCTGGATTTACATGCTCCTGTCTATTTGTCCACCGGGCAGGACATCTGTTATACGGTTACACCCGGTGAGCAGGTAGAAATCCCCTTGTTTCTTTCAGCAATGACAGCAAAACCCTATCAGCAGGTCTCACTGGAGTATCAATTGGTGCTGACTAATACCGTGGGGGAAACTACTGACACTGATTTCAGGGGGAAACGGCCCATTGATTATCAGCCTTGGATGCAAACATCTTTAGCACCCTTATCGGTTGATATTCCTGAGAGCAATGGACTGGCTGTATTGCAACTGGTGGTACGATCAGGAACTGGAGAAATCTTGCACAGGAATTTTGTACACCTGGCTATCCAAGGTGGGAGCGACCCTGAAGGTATCGTTCTTACTTCAGTAGCAGCCAAAGACTATTCAGACGCCCAATGGTCGGAAAAAAACTGGCAGGTACTGGAAGGAAAGAAGGTGAATGGCGCGGGAAATGGTTACTTTGAATACCACATACCTGTAAACAGTTCCAACCTGAACAATGCCGAAGAGGCCTATTTTGTGATAGAAGCTTCTGCCAAAAAATTACTGGTAAAGGATCAGCAGACATATGATCGCGACCAAAATTTTATGAAAGGTTCGAGGGTAGCTCCCAGCAGCAATCCCAATTCTTATCCTATGACGGATGAAACCAAGTTTCCATCCACGATTAAAATTTCCATAAACGGGACGGAGGTGACGGAACATACCCTGCCCGATGACCCGGCTGATCACCGGGGAGTGCTCTCCTGGCATGCCCAGCCACAGGACAACAAGCTAAGAGAAGCAGGATCCTATGGGTATTTGGTAAAAGTCCCCCTGGATGAATCACTAAGGCAAAAAGTAATTCAGGAGGGTGCTTTAAAAGTAAGACTGGAGACTGTGGGGGATGGAGGCCTGGCTATTTACGGCAAAGATTTTGGACGGTATCCCCTGGATCCTTCCCTGGTAGTAATAGGTCAGTAGTTTGCCGACAGTAAGTATCAGATAATCTGACCGATAAAGAATCCGCATAAAGTTAGATTTTAAGATAAAAACCCTTAGTTTAAGGTGCGAAATCCGGCACTAAGCGGGATTTCTCTTTCCCTTTAATCAACAAAACATTAACTCAACTATGAAAAAATTAATCGCTGAATTTATCGGAACATTTTGGCTGGTTCTCGGTGGTTGTGGCAGTGCTATGTTAGCTGCCGGATACCCCGAATTAGGTATCGGCTTTGTAGGTGTGTCACTGGCATTCGGTCTTACGGTGCTAACCATGGCTTATGGAATTGGTCATATTTCCGGCTGCCATCTCAATCCGGCAGTATCAGTGGGTTTATGGATTGGTGGCAGGTTTGATTCCAAAGATCTGCTTCCCTATATAATTGCCCAGGTATTGGGTTGCCTACTGGGTGCAGGAGTACT
>JAUIKU010000138.1 GCA_030430675.1 Bacteroidia bacterium
ATTTGGATGTGATCCGGCAGGTAATGGATATTAATTTTTATGGGTCGGTATTTGCCACCAAGTTTTGCCTGCCTTCTATTATTGAGAGACAAGGTTCAGTAGTGGGAATTTCTTCCATAGCGGGTTACCGGGGGCTTCCAGCCAGGGTGGGCTATTCTGCTTCAAAATTTGCACTGCAGGGATTCCTGGAATCTCTGAGGACCGAGATGTTGCCGAAAAATGTGCATGTGCTAACCGCCTGCCCTGGATTTACAACTTCAAATATCCGGGAAGCCTCACTTACCAAGGATGGGCGTCCCCAGGGTAAATCACCGAGGAATGAGGAAAAAATGATGAGTGCCGAAACTTGTGCCAACTTAATCTACAAGGCCGTGAAGAAACGCAAAAAACATCTGGTTTTAACCAGGCAGGGTAAGTTGACCGTATGGATGAACAAATGGTTTCCCGGATTTATGGATCAGTTGGTATACAACCATATGGCCAAGGAAGGGCCTGTTAAGTAATGTCGAACGTCGAACGTCGAATGTAGAATGTCGAGCATTCGACGTTCGACGTTCGACATTTATAATTCTTCAGCTTTCGATGATTCCCAGGTGGGATTCCCTTATATAGAGCGGCCGATCATTCCAGTTGATTTTTACCCATACATCCTTCTGACTCATTATTTCTACCCGGTGGCCTTTTTCAATTATTTCTTTCACGTTGGCACCGGAAGAGGGGCCCACTCTCAGATAAGCCTGGTCAGTTAGTATCACAGCGCGGTCCCGTCCCTGGCCGAAATTGATCAATGCGAACAAGACCGCCAGGATCAGTACAAAAACTACTCCCGCGCTTACGGGACGATAGCTTCCTCTTCGTTTTTTATATAAGATAAAACTGAATACCAGCAGGGAGGCGGCAGTTAGCAATCCGATGATCTGCAGGTGGTACCGTTTATATATGGTCCTGAAAAATTCCATATCATTGAATCGATAGCCGCTTAATTGATGCTGTTTTGCCAGTTCCTCCATTTTGCGCAACGCACGTTTGTCGGAAGTTTTGGCATAGAAAAGATTCAGTAAATACAGTGCTTCACTGTAATCACCCAGACCTTCTTTGATGAACGCCATTTTTACCAACATTCCAGGACTGTATAATTGATCCTCCTCCAGGATTACCTGGTATAGTTCCAATGACTCGGTATACTTTTCCTGAGCAAATAAAGAGTCTGCCAGTTGCAATGTTTCAGTTGGATCGGAGGTTTGCCCGAATAGCAGAACGCTATTCAATAACAGACCTATTGATAGCAGAAATTTATGCAATAGGTTTTGCATTCTGACCATTACCGTATAGATTTGCAATCTCATTTAGAAAACGACGTCAAAGATACTAAGATTTTCTAATTCCCGGCGGTTTGAAAGAAGCCTGAAGCAATTGAAGAACTGAAGACGCCTGATTCCTTAGCTCAGCTGGTAGAGCAACGCCCTTTTAAGGCGTGGGTCCTGGGTTCGAGCCCCAGAGGGATCACAACTAATAAGCGCAAATAATTTAATCATTGTTTGCGCTTTTTTCTTTTAAGCTGGGTTAAGTTGCCCGGTCAAGCAGGGCATTCCAATAAAACAGGTATCAGATTAATCCAAACTTATTCTGAATAGGAGAGCAACAGCTACAATTGAGGGGGCGTTTTTATTTGCGTAGGAATAATATCAAAGATTAGAGATCAGTTGTCTTAGAGGTCAACTGGTGAAAATAAGATCCTATAAGGTGTGCAAATACACAGGTAGCCAGTAGTAACCCTACCCAAAGTTCCAATGACTTAAATACCGTAATGCCCAGTAACATACTTAATAATACTACCCCAATTGTCCAAGCATACCGGTTTACATGCAGATACAGATAGCTGCTTAATACTATCCATGCAAATAGCATCATGAAGTAAATTGTAAAATAAAAGATCCCCCAAAAATTCATCATTTGGTAAAAATAAAATACCTGATTATACATTAACAGTACAATGCATTATCAGTATGTTATATTTTGGTTAAAGTTGGTAACTCAGGATTAAGAGTATCAGGTGCTTTCCCGGTTATCGAATCAACCTGAGGGGATCTCAATTTTTTCCACCGCTGAGAATCCATTTACTGCCTGGAATTTCATGTTGTGCAGAAAGTGATTAAAACTATCTGATGGATCGATGTTCTCTAAATTCAATTCGCCTAGGGTCTGGCGGGGGATTAGCACTGAAACTATGGGCATCCTGTCAAAGCGACCGGTTTCGCGGTTGGCAATGGGTGCCATGGCATTTGCTCTTACGTATTTAACAGGGGCCACGGCGAATATTTCCCTGCATACCCTGATCAGCGCACTGCATACGTGATCCTGGTATAGTTCGTGATACTTTGACACCGCCATTTTCCCTTCGAATAGTTTTCCTGCGGAAGTCTCTGTTCTGACAAAATCCGGTATTACTTCTTTGAGGTTGATGTATAATTCGGCATCCACGAGGTCGGTATAAAAGGACAGCTTTACGGAAAACCCCAAGCCTGCAATATCCCGAAATGGATCATAGTACTCCAGTGCTGCTTTAATGCTTTCTATATTGTTGTTGATAACACCTTTGGCAATTTCACGCAACTTCAGCTCATCTTCATATGATGCCAACTCCTCCTCATAATCGTCCCTGTCTTTCTGAATAGCGTACCCAAGTCTAATCTCCAGCTTGCGAAGCTTGCCTTTGGATAGTCCAAAAATCCGATCGAATAAACCTGGGCGGTATTTATCCATTTGCTCCAGAACCTTAAGCTCTCTCTTCTTTTGATTTACGGGCTTAGCAACTTCGGGACCTTCAAGTATTTTATTCCAGTCTACCTGGGCCGAGCAATACTTGTGAACTGAAACCAGGCTTTCAATGTAATTGTTGTATTGCGATACTGCATTTTTAGCAAACTTAAGTTCATGAAGCTTAATCTTAAGTTTATGCTCTTTTTCAGCTGCCCTGGCAGCTCGTCTTTGTGCACGGTCAACTTCCCATACGATTTGGCTCACTGATTCCATAAGCGGGTAATTTATCAAATGGATGAATCGAGGTGTATAATTATTCAACCGATTTATACAAATTATCATTCATTTCAGGCATCAGTTATTTACTGTGGAAATATAGATGGTTATCACAAATAAGGTCTTTGGCAGAGGGGGAAATTGGGAGTGTGCCTGTGGATCTGCAGGGCCTGGGTACTAACCTGTTCTGGTCCGGAATATTAAGCAGACTGGATTGTAAGACACATTTGCCAGTCTATTCAGTCAGGCCAAGAAACTTATAACTCTTTTATAAAAATGTTCCTGAACTGAACCAGGCTGGGGGGACTGGTCCAGTCGCCGTTCTTCTTGCTGCCATGGTGTTGCAGGCCAATGGGACCCTCCTCCGGAATGTCAGGTATCAAGGCGTTTTCAATTACTTTAATACCGTTCAATTCCACCGTTAGACGGTCATCGATAAAGGTAATTCTGAAAGTGTTCCATTCTCCGATGTTGTTATCCGCATTGACTGAAGGCGTTACTCCCCGGCGCACTTCCGGTGGCATGGTCTTATCCATTCGATACCCGTAAACCTCACCTGAGCCAATAGGCCATCCCCAGATATTGGCCTGGCATTTGCCGGTTCCTCTCAACAAAATACCGGAGTCCGAATCCGGTACCACCATAGTAATTTCATTACCATTTTCATCCAGCTTATGGAGTCCGCTGGGCAGGATAAGGGGCACCCGGGGATTTTTCCAGGGAGTTTCCTTAATTCGCCAGTCCACCAATAGTTCAAAATTACCATATGTTTTTTCTGTCCATAAATCCTTGCCATCAGTAGCCTCACTGGCGGCATCGTAGTCAATAACTCCGTCAACTACTTTCCAATGACCATTGTCACCTTCTGGTATGTTCCATCCGGAAAGGTCCCGGCCGTTGAAGATCGAACTAAAGCCTTCAGGGGCTTTCTTGGTTTGAGCGGTAAGATGGATAACCGGAATCAGGATTAACAGTATAACAAGGGAGGTAGGTTTCATGTATGTGCCAAATTTATTCGTTAACAAAATAAGAAAATTCACTGCTTTAGTCCCAATTCTTTTCTTAATACCGTATCGGCAAGGGAATGCTGTCTCCAGTAAGGGCTTTTCAGCGAATGCGTACGGGTTGCCCGGGTAATTAGCATTTCGGAGCTGGCAGGGTCACCTGGTGCCTGCTCTTCCCAGGCCACTATTTCATAGGGAAAGTCCGATTCAAAAGTGATTTTCAATATACGGCCAAAATCGCGGTAGTCTATCTGGTAGCTGGTCAATGTTTGTGATGACAATGCCTTATCACGGTAGGAATCAATGCTGGCGGTAGCGATTTCCACCTCGGTTTCCCTATGGCTTAGCCTTTGAAATTGCGTTCCGGGTATGATCCGTATTTCTCCGGTGGGAAGTTTTGAGGGGTCTAAACGGATCCTGGCCCAAATTTCATCTTCCAACAGGACCTGTTCCAGATTAAACTCGCGATCTGCTTCTTCCTGGAAGTAGGAGTGAAGGATGCCTTCATATCTATTGCTTTTCAGGTTGAGTTGTGAATAGGCATGACCACACCATTCCTGGGAGGATGTGGTTACCTTCAGGGTAGGTTCCTGATGCCCAACAGGAGTAAAAACCGAAGTCATCATGGAATAAGGGTAAATTCCGGTAAGGAACTTCCTGGTGAGGTTCAATTTTAGTACCGAGATGGCATTGGCATTGGATTGGCCGCTTTCATATTTTACCTGCTTATCCGTGAGAAAATCCTCAGTGACAAAGATCAATACCGCATCACCCTCACGGACTTCACCATATCTTACCTGCTGCAATTGGTACCGGTTTAACTCTCCTTGACCGGCATACCAATAATCTTTAAATTCCTGGGACAGTCCATTGTTCATCTCCTGACTATTGATCTCAGAACAGCTTACCTGGTAGATTAACAGAACGACTGCCAGGATACCAAAACTATATTTAAACTCTTTCATGACCGCTTTTGATCGGGTTAGTTTTTAATGGTTACAACTATAACTAGTGATGACAATTTATTGTTCATTCAGGAAGGCTAAAAGTGCTACATGTTCAGGCAATATGAAATTTTAGTACCAATGCCCTGGACTTAGGCCTGCTAAAATCTATAAATCTTCCTTATGTACCGGCCAAATAATTGTAGGTATTCAGGTCCCAATCGGTAATGCCATAGGTAGCATTGCCAATAGTGTCCAAATCAAATCCGGGTGCATGAGACTATAATCCGGGGTGGCAAAATTTACATCCAATCTCACGGCATACGAGAATACCAATAACATTATGAACGTTATGAAGTGTATGGCTAAGAGAGGTTTTTCTTAAAGAAATCGATGGTCCTTTTCCAGGCAAGGTCAGCAGCTTCTTTGTCGTATCTGCCGGTGGTATCATTATGGAATCCATGATTGGCACCAGGGTAGATGAATGCCTGGTACTGCTTGTGGTTTTGTTTTAAAGCCTCTTCATAGGCTGGCCATCCTTCGTTTACCCGAGTGTCCAATTCTCCAAAATGGAGCATCAGTGGGGCATTGATCTGGGGAACCCTATCGGCAGGAGGCTGTCCACCGTAAAAAGGCACAGCGGCAGCAAGATCAGGTACTTCTACTGCCATCATGTTTGAAATCCAACCCCCAAAGCAAAACCCCACAACACCTACTTTGCCGCTGCACTCAGGGTGTGACTTGAGGTATTCAAACCCGGCGATAAAGTCTTCCAGCATCTCATTGCGGTCGCGCTGTCGCTGCAATGCCCTCCCGTCATCGTCATTGCCGGGGTAGCCACCCAACGGTGTCAAGGCATCCGGGGACAACGAAATAAATCCAGCTACTGCTGCCCGTCTTCCCACATCGGCAATATGCGGGTTCAGCCCCCGGTTCTCATGCACCACCACAATGCCAGGAAGCTTGGAGGTGGCATCTGCCGGTCGCGAAAGTTGAGCCTTTATGGTCCCACCCCCTTGCGGTGAGTCGTAATTAATGAACGCTGTATTCAGCCTGGGGTCTTCAGGCCAAACCTGGATTTTCTCCTTGTAGTTTGGCATCACAAAGCTCAGCAGGGAAGCGACCGTAACACCGCCGATAGCATGCGCTGAAATCCGGTCCAGGAACTCCCTGCGATCTACCCGGTTGTGTGCATAATCATCATACAGGTCAAAAACTTCCTGGCTGATGTCGTTTTTGCTGATCTCTTTCATAAGGGTTTTTAAAAGGGTTTTAGGGAAGCTAGGTCTACAATTTGAAGGGAATTGGTAAAGATTTTGAAGAAAGTTTGAAGTTTGCACCTATTGCACTCCAGCTGGCAACCTTTCAACAGTTAATTTGTTATAATTGACATACATGAATAATCTCCGGTTCCATCAATATATGAAATTTCAAATGCAAATGTACAGGGCTCTAGGGCTGTTGGTGCTGCTGGCTTTACCAGCGGGTTACTTAGTTGGGCAAAACCATACGCTACAAATAAAGGGGGTCATCCAGGAAGCTCAGGGAAGCCTGCCGGTAGAGTTCGCCACGGTGGTTGTTAAGAGTAACCATACTGAAAGGATCATTACCGGGACCACTTCCGGCACTAATGGTATGTTTACGCTGCGTTCGGATTCCACAGATGTTTTCGTTGAAATAAGCTTTATGGGCTATACTACCAAGACCATCAGGGATTTTAGTCCCGAAGGCAACCTGGTGGATCTGGGGATCATCAAACTGGATCCCGATGAGCAGCTTCTGGACGAGATCACCGTGATAGGAGAAAAGTCCAAAATGGAGTTCGAACTGGACAAAAGGGTATTTAACGTAGGGAAGGATATTAGCAGCACCGGTATGAGTGCACTGGATCTGTTGAACCATGTTCCTTCGGTTACGGTAAGTATCGAAGGAGATATACGGCTTAGAGGCAGTTCCAGTGTACAAATCCTCATCGACGGCAAGCCATCCATACTGTCGGATGACCGCTCCAATGTTATGGGTACCATCACCGCTGATATGATTGAGAAGGTGGAGGTTATTACCAATCCCTCCGCCAAATATGAAGCCGAAGGTACTTCTGGAATTTTAAACATCGTTTTGAAAAAAGAAGAAAAGAGAGGATTAAACGGATCAATATCCGTCAACACCGGAGTACCCGATAATCACAGTGTGGGGATAAGCCTCAATCGCAGAACTGAGAAATTTAATCTATTTACGCAGTTAGGAGCTGGTTATCGTTCTCTTCCGCGTGATGGAGAGACCATCAACCGCGATAATATCAACGACAATACAGTCACCAGTATTGGCACCGCCTACCGCAACGAAACTTTTTATAATATCATCTTAGGGACCGACTATCACATCAACCGTTACAACGTCCTGACGCTATCGGGCAATTTTGCCTATGAGATTGAGGAGCAACCTTCTAACTACGATTACACATTTTTTGAGCAGTCAAACCCTCCTGAAGCTGCCTGGTCCAGACATGAAGATACCGAAGCCACCAACCCAAAGTGGCAATTTGACCTCAACTACAGCAGAGAGTTCAAAGATGATGAGGAGCATACGCTGCTGGTTAGTTTTCTGGGCCGGTTTTTTGGTAAGGACCAGTCTTCACAGTTTACCAACATTCCAGACTATGGTGAGATTTACTTCGACGATCAGCAGACCGACACCGAATTTCAGCAGGCTGATTACACTTTAAAAATCGATTATACGGATCCACTCGGTGAAAAAGTCACCATTGAGTCCGGTTTGCAATATGTGATCAACGACGTGGGCAACGATTTTGAAGTCCGCAACCTGGAGGATGGTCAATGGGTACCGGATCCGGACCTCACTAATGATTTTGAGTACGACCAGAGGGTATTGGGCGTGTATGGAACCGGTGCCTACGAGGGGAAAAAATGGGGAGCCAAATTGGGGCTGAGAGTGGAAGCCACAGATTTAAACACCTTACTGGTCAACACCGATGAGCTGAACGACCAGAACTATGTGGATTTGTTTCCCACCCTGCATTCATCTTACAAACTCACTGAGAATTTTTCACTGCAAGCTGGTTATTCCAGGAGGATCTACCGGCCCCGGCTATGGGACTTAAATCCTTTTTTCAATATCAGAGACAATTTCAATATTCGAAAAGGTAACCCAGATTTAGCTCCCGAGTATACCGACAGTTACGAGTTTACCGGCATAATTGACCTGGACAAAGCTTCCATCAATACCAGCTTATATCACCGGTATACTACCGATGTAATCGAACGGGTATCATTTGTGGAAGATAACGTTACTACCACCATACCTATGAATATAGGCTCTAATAAATCCACCGGTTTTGAAGTAAACGTAAAGTATGAACCATTGAAATGGTTCACTTTAACCGGTGATTTCAATATTAACGGATTTGTCAGAGAAGGTGAATTGGAGGGGCAGTCATTTGATTTTGACGGTGACCAGTGGACTTCTAGGATGACCACTACCGTTAACCTGCCTTTATCTATTGATCTGGAGCTTACCGGAAACTTCGAGTCGGCATATCGAACCGTTCAACAGGAGATCTCCAGGAATGCCTACGCCGATGTAGGTCTTCGCAAGAAGATTATCGGAGGCAAAGGAGTGATTAACCTGGCAGTTAGGGATCTGTTCGCTTCACGCATCATAAAAGGTACCATAGACGAACCCGAATACTACCTGTATACTGAAAACACCAGGGGGCGTTTTTTCACCATGGGATTTAGCTATGGCTTTGGCAAGGGCGAGGCCATGACCTATTCCGGAAGCCGCAGATTCTGACAACATTTTGAAGTAAATCTGAAGTTTTTGGCCTACAGCTAAATTTATTCACTGCTGAAAAACTTTGTGCATAATGCTATCGTAATCAAACAGTAACGATGAAGTCATTTTCCGTAATATTTTTAGTGTGCCTGATTTCAATGGGATTTGAAGTATTCCCACCTTCAGTCAAGGTAGTAAAGTTCGATGCCCTGGAAGAATTGATGAACCGGGATTCGGAAAAAATCGAAGTGATAAATTTTTGGGCAACCTGGTGTAAACCCTGTATCAAGGAACTGCCTTTTTTTCAGGAATTACACAGGAGCAAATCCAAAGAAGTGAACGTAACTTTAATCTCGTTGGATTTTGCGGATGCCTTGGATAAAAGAGTAGTGCCTTTTGTGGAGAAACGAGGCATCACAACCGAGGTATTGTTACTTGACGAAGTAGACTACAACAGCTGGATTGACAAGGTTGATCCCAGCTGGTCAGGGGCCATACCAGCCACCTTAATCATTAACCATAAGACTGGCCAGAGGAGATTTTTAGAACGAGAACTCAAGGAGGGGGAACTGGAACAGATCATAAACGAATTAATCTAACTTAAACTATATAATCATGATTTACATTAATGCATTCCTCGTAACTATTGCCATGCTGCTGGGAGACGGACTTAAAGTCGGAGATCAGGCAATGGATTTCAACCTGAAAAATGTAGATGGTCAAATGGTGTCATTATCGGGAAATCAGGACGTGAACGGTTATATTCTGGTATTTACCTGCAACACCTGCCCTTATTCGGTAGCCTATGAAGACCGGATCATTGAATTGCACGAAAAATATGCTGCAAGAGGGTACCCCGTGGTAGCAGTCCAGCCCAATAACACACAGAGGTCACCAGGTGATTCCTTCGAACAAATGCAAAAAAGAGCCCAGGAAAAGGGGTTCCCATTCCCATACCTAATGGACGAAACCCAAGAGATTACCAAAACCTATGGCGCCACCAATACCCCCCACGTTTATGTATTAAACAGGGAATCGGGCGATAAATTTGTGATCAAATATATCGGAGCCATCGACAACAACAGCAGGGATGCCGCGGCTGCTGATCAACATTATGTGGAAGATGCTGTGGATAGTTTAATCAAGGGCAACTCCGTAAAAACCACTAAAACCAAAGCGATCGGTTGCACCATCAAATGGGCTTCTTAGAAGTTATGGTTGGTTTGAATCAAACCTGTTACAATCTGAATCAAATGAAGTAGACATTCGGTTAATAGTTTCCTACCTTCTCTACTGAATCTAAAACTACGGAAATGGAAACTACTGAATCAAAACCTAAACTACAGGATCTTACGGAGATCTTTCAACGATGTGCAGAACGGGCTCCTATTTATGATAAGGAGAACCGTTTTTTCCAGGAGGACTTTGATGAGTTAAAGGAAGCTGGTTATCTGTTAATGGCGGTGCCGGAGGAGTTTGGCGGCTTTGGGATGAACCTGGCGGAAGTTGCTCAAAAGACCAGAGAGCTGGCTTATTATGCCGCACCCACCGCATTAGCGCTCAATATGCATATCTACTGGACCGGATTGGTGGCCGACTTATGGCGGCAGGGAGATAAATCACTGGAGTGGTTGTTGGAGGCTGCCGGGAAAGGCGCCGTTTTTGCCGCAGGACATGCTGAAAGTGGCAATGACCATCCATCCCTGTACTCGACTACCAAGGCAGAAAAGGTTGATGGCGGCTATGTATTTACCGGTCGCAAATCGTTCGGGAGCCTCACTCCGGTGTGGACCTATTTGGGACTTCACGGACAGGATAACAGTGATCCCGATAACCCGAAGGTAGTACATGCATTTATGCCCCGTGAAAGTGAGAATTTTGAGATCAAGGCTACCTGGGACAATGTGCTGGGTATGCGGGCAACCCGTAGTGATGATACCATTCTGGATGGTGTGTTTGTTCCGGATAAATACATTGCCCGGGTGGTACCCACGGGATTTGCCGGTATCGATGGCTTCGTATTGGGAATCTTCGCCTGGGCCTTGGTTAACTTCGGCAACGTTTATTATGGCCTGGCACAACGTGTATTCGAAATTGTTACGGAAAGGTTACACAAGAAAAAGTCCATTGCCTTAAACAGCCCTTCTATGGCCCATCATCCGGGAATCCAACATGATATATCAGAGATGGTGTTGGCACTTGAATCAATTGGGCCCCACCTGGATACCGTGGCACGGGAGTGGTCAGAAGGAAAAGATTACGGACCTGCCTGGGGAGTAAAGGTCGTTGCCGCAAAATGTAATGCGGTAGAGAAATCCTGGGGTGTGGTGGATAAAGCCATGGATATTTCCGGGGGCTTTGGCATTTTTCCGGCATCAGGTCTGGAAAGACTATTTAGAGACGCCAGACTGGGTCGATTTCATCCCGCTAATGGGTATCTTACCAGAGAAGTACTGGCCAAGGGAATGCTGGGCTTGGATCTGGACAAGCGGCCTTCATAGAACAAAAACCCGGTTCCGCCGGGTTTTTTTGACTTGGGCGGTGAAATTTAATGTGCCAATAAAGCCTGTAAAAGGTAACCCCTCTTGTAATAATACAATCAAATTTATTGTAAAAATGTGCTGATAGTAGGATTTTGGGGTAGGAGTTTTTGCACTTTCAAGGCAAAAACTCCTGATAACCCTGTATTCCACGCTTCTTACATTGGTGCCTTGTTTTGGCTTTTGATGTAGGTATATCCCGGCAAGTTGGCCTAATTGGCCCCAATATTGTTAAATCAATCGGATTTTTAGAGATGTGGACTATCTTAGGGTCAAGTGACAAAACAAACACAAAAAGTGTATAAACAAACCCATAACTTACATCTGAAATACACTCTGAATTTAATATAAAGAGTTATACTTCTTTTTTTCAGGTCAAAAAACTCAATTCTATATATAAAATATTACATGAAGGCTGCTTTCAAGAAGCACTAACAAAACTGTGGGTTTCGTACACTTTTTGAAGGACAATGCCATAAAACCTGACATGGGGAATGTGAAGCCCTATTTAACCCTTTGGTACTGCAATCTTTTTAGCAACTTAGCATTCGATTGTTCGCAATCATAGATCTCCAACCAAAAGGTACTTCAAATTTGTGAGATCATTTGAAATACCTTTTAACCATGCGGGTAACCGGGTGGTTCTTCAACAGCAACGTAACCGTTAATCGGTTACACACCTTTTCGAGATAATTTCACTTCTGGTAGATTTTTGTGCCCGAGCTTAGGCTCTAGGGCACCACCCATAGCTGGACACTATTGGGTGTTGTTGGTCCAACATTGACTTGTGGGGTCCTTTGCCTTACTATTTGTCTGAACGAGACAAAAAGTGGGATAGGGTTCGCAGTCTAGACGTCTCAATTTTTAATCAATTTTTTTTCAACTAGCGTGGATCGCGTGTAAGCGTGAACAAACGCAAAAAGTATGTCGTCATGAAAAAGTCAATAATAACTGCAATCGGAATTATCGCCATGAGTTTAGGTACTCAGGCTCAGAATAAGATAAATAATGATATCAACTGGGAAACGTGGAAGCCCGGTAACAGGTCAGCTGGAGTATATTTTAAGCCCAGAACCGTGGCCTCGGTATATGGAGTTCGCTCCATAGCCGAAGGGTCCAAGTTTGCTGAGGTCGATGAAATCAGCAATATGGGACAGTATGTAAAAACCATCCCCGGACAGAGCTATTCGGTAAAATTTGCCTATGCTCATCGCCAATCTGCCGGAGATAAAGCTTTGAGAGTAGCTGTCAATGGTGAACTAGCTCACGATATTTTTGTTCGGGACAATAGCGCACCTGGAACTTTTGGCTATCAGTCATTCGATTTTAAAGCTAAAAAGGAAAATACCTTTTTGGGATTTTATGTAATAAGCCTAAGCGGTGATCCCAATAAGGGTGTTTTGATCGATGATGTTTCATTGATGGCTGAAAACCAGTCAGAAAATTTGATAAAAAATGGGAGTTTTGAATCGGGTGTTAAGCCAGTGAAAAGAACCGCCAGGTTTTCTACGGGCATAAGTAGTGTCAGTAGACAGCAGGCTGTTTGGGAAGATGAGCCACAGGCATTTGATGCTGCTACCAACTTTAAAATTGGGCAGTACTACTACTATCACAGCTCGGTTCCGGAACGTTCCCTGGTACATTTTGAACTGGCAAAGAAAGGTGAATTCGCGCACCAGGATCTTGAGTTCTATTTAGGCCGGGCTTATCACCTGAATCACAACTTTGGCAAAGCTGTGGCACACTATCACAAATATCAGCGTCAGTTGAAGGCCGCTAATCATGCTAATGCTTCACAAAAAAGCGCCAGTGTAAAGAGCTACATGGAAGACTGCATGGCAGGTACGGTAATAATTCCGGATTCACTGGAACTGGAAATCAGGAACCTGGGTAAACTGATAAACTCCCAATACCAGGATTACATTCCATTGGTTTCAGCGGATGAATCTACCCTGGTCTTTACCTCCAGAAGAAGCAGTAGCACTGGTGGAGAAGTGGCCAAAGACGGTAGCTTTTACGAAGATATTTACATGGCTACCAGAAATTCAAACGGATCCTGGAGCAAGCCGGAGCCTATTATTGAACTGAATTCCGAGCAGCATGATGCCGGTATTGGATTGTCCAATGATGGCAAACAGCTGTTCCTGTATAGTGATGAAAATGGTGGAGATATTTTAATCAGCTCCAGGAAATCCAAAGGCTGGACCAAGCCCGAGGCGTTGCGAGGAGACGTAAACTCCAAGTATTGGGAAGGTAGCGCCAGTATTTCAAAAGACGGCCAACACCTGTTTTTTGCCAGTAACCGTCCCGGAGGATTTGGTGGTGTGGATATTTACCGCGCTGAAAAACTCAATAATGGTGCCTGGGGTAATGTGGTCAATATGGGACCTCAGATAAATACGGCGGAAGATGAAGATGCGCCTCAGATACATACAGATGATGTTACTTTGTTCTTTAGTTCCAAAGGTCACAGTGGCATGGGAGGATTCGATATTTTCTCTACTGTAATGGATAGGTTGACCGATTCCTGGAGTACCCCCAAGAATGTGGGTTACCCCATCAATACCGCTGGTGATGATATTCATTTTTCACTGAATGCCGAAGGTAGCAGGGCATATTTCAACTCCTCGCATCTGACTGCGGATGGACAGAACGATATCTTTATGATGGAGCGCCCTGAGACATCTGCCTCGAAATTCGTACTCAAAGGTAAAGTAGTACAGAAAGTCGATCAGTCTTTTAACGCAAAAGTGGTGCT
>JAUIKU010000361.1 GCA_030430675.1 Bacteroidia bacterium
TACTTTTCAGGAATATTCCTGGCTCATAAATCCATTCACTTTTTCTGTTAAAACCGCACCCTTTGAGCTTGGGTTTGCGGGAAGCACCAGGGTATGGATATTGGCCGGGGGGTTGAAAATCCACCAAAGGAATCTGCCGGTGGATGTGTAGCTTTGATTCAGGTTGCTAGTGTAGCCGGTCGCATCCCAGGGACAGTTGTACAGAAAATAGGGTAAAGCAGGGTAGGCTAAAAAGCACGGGTCCGCTAAAGCGGACTTGTTCACCCTTGCTTTTTTCACAGGGTAACCACTATCTAATTGAGGGATTACCCGGTCTGTGCTAACTGTCCATGGGCGCCAGGTGCGGACGAATCAAGGGCTGTGGTCTGGTGGTGAGATTGTTAGAGCGGTTGTTCACCAGAGGGGAACAGACTGTGACGAAATGAAAGTTGTGGAACGATCGTGGTTGGGATAGAGCGGTTGAGTGGAACCACTGGATTGCAGGAACGCCTTATTTCCTTCGGTCACGACATCGTGACCGACTCTGAGAGTCATTATTCAATAGTAATATTGAAATAATTATATTAAATTTGCAATTCGCGAATCGCAAATCGAAAATTGTTATGAAACAACACAATGGAATGCGCCCTCAAGATATTGTTATCTTGATGAAAATAGTTTCCTTAAAGGGTAAACACTGGATGAACATTGATTTGTCAAGAAGTCTGAATTTATCCGCGTCAGAAATATCAGAATCTCTGTATCGATCCAAAATTGCCGGATTAATTGATTCTCAATCTAAGGAAGTATTTAAACAGGCGCTTTTAGAATTTTTACTCTATGGAATAAAATATGTATACCCTCAAAAACCCGGAGCTTTAGTCCGGGGTATGCCTACCGCTCATTCAGCTAAACCACTTTCAGAAATTATTAGCTCCGATGAGCCCTATGTTTGGCCTGACCCTGATGGTGTTTTGAGAGGTCAAGCTATTGAGCCCTTATATCCTGGCGTAGTTGAAGCATCCAAAAAAGACCAGAAATTGTATGAATTGCTTTCATTGACTGACGCCATTAGAGTAGGACGTGCCAGAGAGCATCTTATTGCGGTAAAGGAGCTGGAAAAACGGATCATGAGCTCATGAGTCATCAACACAATATTGTTCGGTTAAAAGCTATCGCTAGAGCCTTATCTGGCCTTGAGGAAAATGTGGTATATGTAGGTGGAGCAACAGTAAGCCTTTACATTACAAATCCTGCAGCACCCGAGGTCCGACCAACCGACGATATTGATGTAGTAATTGAGTTGATATCATACAACCATTTTGGGCAGGTAGAAGATAAACTGCGCGAGCTCGGGTTCCAAAATGATGTGCAATCCAACGTCATAACCAGATATCGATATCAGGGGATCATTGTGGATATTATGCCTACTAATCCGGAGGTGGTTGGCTTCAGTAATATTTGGTATCAGGAAGGTGTTGCAAACTCTATGGATTATAGATTAGATGATGAACAAGTAATTAGAATATTTAGCAGCCCCTATTTCATTGCCTCAAAGCTGGAAGCTTTTAAAAGTCGTGGCGGATCTGATATGAGGACCAGCCCTGATTTTGAAGATATTGTGCATGTTCTGGACAATAGGACTGAAATCGAGACCGAAATTTTGAACAGCCCTAATACTGTAAAGCAGTACCTGGTAAACGAATTCTCTGAATTGCTAGAAAATGAAAATATCAACGAGGGCATTTCGTGTCACCTGGAGCCAGAAATTGCGGCTGTTCGCTTGGAAAGAATGAAGCAGATAATGCAAAGAATAATTGAATCTTAAGGTAACCGTTAGCGTATTAGTTCAAATCTGACCTAAACTTCCTGTCTATGAATGTACGCTGACGTACGATTTAGTGCGCCAGCGTACAGATCAGTCGGTCATTTGTCCTCCATCGCATCCATTTTCTCTTGGCATATTTATTGAACTCTGGAAGAAACTAATTCTTTGATACATTGTGATAGGGTATCTTAATACTCTCGATTGAATGAATTTGGAACGAACCAGATGATAAGAAACTATCTTAAAATTGCCTTTCGAAATCTGTGGAAGGACAAATCCTTTTCCTCAATAAACTTAATGGGTCTTGCCATCGGCATGGCTACAGGAGTCCTAATCTTAAACTATGTAGGCTCTGAATCCAGCTACGACCAGTTTCATCATTACCAGGAACGCATTTACCGAATTACTCATGACAAATATGTGGGCAACGAAAAACTGTATTCCAAGGCCCAGGTATATATGGCTATGGGTCCGGATGTAGAACAGAATTTTGCCCAGGTTGAAGCGTACACCAGGCTCTTTAAGGTGGCCGAAGAATTGGAGATGTCGGTAAAAGTAGTTCGTGAAGATGGTGAGAACCTGAAATTCAAGGAGTCCGACGTCTACATGGCCAGCAAGGATTTCTTTAAAGTGTTTTCTTTTGAGCTACTTCAGGGAAGTCCATCTACTGTTTTGGAAGAACCGAAGCAGGTGGTGATTTCTAAATCAACGGCACTAAAATATTTTGGAGACGAAAATCCCATAAATAAAATCATTCATGCAGGTATTTGGGGTGAG
>JAUIKU010000139.1 GCA_030430675.1 Bacteroidia bacterium
TCAACCACCTTTTCATATGCCTCCGGGGAACTATCGGCCAGAAATTGGTCCAGTTCTTCCACGGTAGGTGGCAATCCGGTTAAATCCAGGGTAACCCTGCGCAAAAGTGTAGCCGGTGAGGCCTGCACAGCCTGGGTTAACCCCTGTTGCTGCAACGATTTAAGAATAAAATTGTCAATGGCATTGTGGACTATATAGGAAGTGTCCGCTACCTCGGGCGGATCCGATTTCTTGGGGGTCAGGAATGACCAATGAGACTTCCACTCCGCTCCCTGCTCCACCCATTTAGCGATGATAGCAATTTCCCGATCATTAAGCGAAAGATTGGATTCCGGGGGTGGCATTACAAATTCCGGATCATCACTTACCATTCTGGCAATGGCTCTGCTGGTACCCGGTTTGCCCGGTACAAAGGCATGACCACCGCCTTGCAGGGCGGCGAAAGCCCCCTCTTCGGTATCCAGTCGAAATGCTGCCTTTCGTGCGTTATTATCCGGTCCATGACAGGTGTAACAGCGATCCGAAAGAATGGGTTTGACGTGAAAATTGAAATCAATTCGCTCCGGGAGTTCCGGGTAAGCAGATACTACCTCCGGAGGTAGTCCATCGCCACAGCTCAATACTCCAAGACTGCCTACTATCAACAGTAGTTGTATGCTAATTTTCAACGAACAGGTAGTTTTTAATCCTAAAATTTAACAAAAAATACTGTGTTGACCCCAGGTTTACCTTGATTTAAGATGGCACTATCCACAGGATTATTTGTTTAAAGGATATCTAAGTTTCCATGCCAATAGAATAACTTTAGATTTTCTAAACCTGATTTTATGCGGCTACTGCCACTGTTGGTTCTGTTACTAATTTGCAGTAACTGTAATAATAAGAGCGACAAGCCTTCATCCACATTAACCACACTGGAACTACAGATCCTGGACTCCATTCATTCACATCCGGGAGAGTTCGCGGTAGCTTTCAGGTTGCTGGGTGCTGAGGATCAATCCCTATACATCAATAAAAGCACGGGGTTCCATGCTGCCAGTACCATGAAAACTCCGGTAATGATTGAGGCGTTCCGGCAAATTGACCTTGGATTATTGCATTTGGAGGACAGCCTGCTGATCACCAACCGGTTCAGGAGTATCGTTGATAGCAGCTGGTACGAATTGAGTATATCCGATGACAGCGAACCCGAATTGTACCGGGCTATCGGGCAATACCTCCCGGTAAACACATTAATGGAACTCATGATCACCATTAGCAGTAATTTGGCCAGCAACATTTTAATTGACAGATTGGGAGCAAATAATATTTCCCAAACCATGAATGACCTGGGTGCGGGAGGTATGAAGGTACTGCGTGGAGTAGAAGACATTAAAGCTTTTGAGCTGGGGTGGAATAATACCACCGACGCCATCAGTCTGATGGTGATTTTTGAAAAACTTGCTAAAAAACAGGTGGTTTCCGAAGAGGCTTCGGAACAGATGATTGAAATACTAAAACGTCAGCAATTTAAAGATGTAATCCCGGCATTGCTTCCGGCACGGGTAAATGTGGCACACAAGACCGGATCGATTACCGGGGTTCACCATGATTCCGGCATCGTTTACCTGCCCGACGGTCGAAGCTATATACTGGTGTTGCTGTCAAAAGATTTGCAGGACTTCGAAAAAGGCACTCAATTGTTACAAAACATTTCCAAAATTATATACGATTATGTTGTGGCTATTGATCAATAGTCAATGGCATCATACAGTACCTGGTGAATGGCAGGTCTGATGTTTAATCGATACAACTTGGGATTTTCACGGGTGGGATATACCCTGTTTGACATGAATATCATCAATAAACCATTTTCCGGATCTGCCATGGTATAGGTACCGGTATACCCGGAATGCCCAAAAGTGGCGGGGCTGGCATCCACTGCAGTTGAGCCGTTTTCTTTGTTCTCCAGTACTGGTTTATCAAAACCTAATCCCCTGCGGTTTCCTTCATCGCAATATTGACATCTGGCAAACTCCTTTACCGCATTCTCTTCCAGGTAGCGGTCTCCCCCGTATTGTCCCCACCACAAATACATTTGCATCAGCTTGGCCAAATCATTGGCAGTGCTAAACAGCCCTGCATTGCCTGAAATTCCGTTCATCATAGCAGCTCCCTCGTCATGAACAGTGCCGTGCAACTGTTTCATCCGGAAGAAATCATCGTTTTCAGTAGGCACAATCCGATCCACCGGATATTTGTCCAAGGGGCGATAGGTCAGTGTCTGAGCTCCCAGGGGAAGATAGAATTGCTGTTCCACGAACTGTTTAAATGGTTGTCCGGTAAGGTTCTCGATTATTTCAGGGAACAAGTAAAAAGAAAGTCCGGAATAAAGATATTTCTTCTCCGGCTCCAGATCGGATTTACGAATGGCTTTGTAGATACCTTTCTCCCGATAATTGTGACGCAAATACAAGTTTTCCGTTATTTCTATGGGGAATTTTCTGGAAGGTTCGGAGCGGAAAAACCTTTTCTTAAATTTGCCATTCTTCTTTTTGGTTTGTTGCCAGTAGACGATATACGGCTTTAACCGGGCATAATGAGCTAAAACCTCGCGAACGGTCATATCCTCTTTGTCTGTGCCCTTCCAGTCTGGCCAATAATTGCTGAAAGGAACATCGAGCTGAAGTTTGCCTTCCCCGTAAAGTTTCATCAATGCCGGCAAAGGCCCGGTGATTTTAGTAACGGAGGCCAGGTCATATATATCATCCTCCTGAACTTTGCGCAGAGAGTCGTAAGTGAGATAACCATAGGTTTTATGAAATATGACTTTACCGTCTTTGGCTACCAGTACCTGCGCTCCAGGAAAAGCCGCGGCTTTCAAGCCAATTGTAACAATTGAATCTATCTTAGGCACCAGGAAGGCCTGCTGGATGCCCACCTCTTCCGGTTGGGTGTACTTTAATCTCAAACCCCCTTCCAGCATAATCCCGGTACCCAGTGGCAACTCCGAATTGACCGTTACCGGCAACTTGCCGCTGGTCCCGATAGCTCCGAAAATAACCTGGGCAGCAACTTGCTGGGAGATTTCCTGATCCTGATAGGCGCACAATACGGCACTGGATTGTTTGGTGGGCAACAGATCGAGCGTGTAAGCATTCCTGAATGATACCAGTAAGGTCTGATTATCTGCCAGCAAATCTTCTAATAACTGGTAGGTGGGATCACTATAGCCCCGGTTATTACCCGGTCTGCGAGATACCCCATGCAAAGCGATTACCAACAAGTCATAGCCCTTTAATTGGTTTTCAAATTGAGCAACCTGTTCTGAAGTAGCACCCTTGGGAACTAAAAAATGATCTGCCTCCGTGTATTTACCAATTGTTTTTTGGAAAGCCGTTTCGTGGTCAGCCCCAACTGAAATGGTAGCTATAGATAGAGTATCCAATCCTTTCAAGGGCATAATACCATCATTTTGTAAGACAGTGATACTGGCTTCCACCAATTTTCGCTGTAATAGTTTTGATTGGGGGCTGTTTAAATCTTCAATCAATCCGTCTGTCTCAACCTCGGAATCCTTATGAAGACCCAGCAGGTATTTGTACCTTAAAAGCTTATGACACTTTTGATCAATCTGCTCAGTTGAGATCCTCTTTTCTTCGACCGCCCGTTGTATTGCTGCTAAGGCGGCTGGTACGTCTTCACTATACAGCAATAGATCATTACCGGCAATAAGCGCTTCCACCTCAATCTCTCCCGGCTGATAAAATTTTGTTACTCCCTTCATGTTCAGGGCATCTGTCATGATCAACCCCTGAAACCCCAGCTCTTCCTTAAGCAGACCGGTTACAATAGGCTTCGATAGGGTGCTGGGGCGATTAACGGTGGTATCCAATGAAGGGATAAACATATGAGCGACCATGATTCCGGATACCTCACTTTCAATAGATTCTTTAAATGGTACCAGTTCTACAGCTTCCATCCTTTCCCTGCTGTGAGGCAATTGTGGCAGGTCGTAATGTGAATCAATATCCGTATCGCCATGTCCCGGAAAATGCTTGGCTGCGGCCAATACTCCCTGGTCCTGCATTCCGCGAATTACCTCGGCTCCCTTCCTGGCCACCAGCTGTGGGTCTTCTCCGAATGAACGGTAGTTAATGACGGGATTTTGTGAATTGTTATTGACATCCACTACTGGCGCAAAATTTAAATGAACACCCATGCGTTTTAATTGCCTGCCGATTTCTGCTCCATAATCATACAACATGCTGCCTTCCTGGATGGCGCCTAGTGTCATATTGTAAGGATAGCTTATAGTACTATCCAGCCGCATTCCCAGGCCCCACTCAGCATCCATTGATATCAACAACGGTATTCTGGATTCTGCCTGGTATCGATTCGTCAAATTTGCCTGCCGCACCGGACCTCCCTGAAAAAATATCAGCCCACCTATATGGTAATCCCTTATCAAATGACTTATACTATCTTCGAACCGGGCATCTCTGTTACTAAATGCGGCAACATGAAGGAGTTGAGCTATGCGTTCTGGCAGGTCCATAGTTTGCATAACACTATCTGCCCAACTTGCCGCAGGGTCTGTATCCTGGGCCAACCCCTGCAATGACAACAAGCAGATAATCAAAGATTTAATCAGTCGTTTCAAATTTTACCTGTTTCTGGTTCAAATCAATAAAGTAATACTTTTTGCCGGTTTTCAAGAAATGTCCGGGACGAAGCCTGTGCAATTTCTTCCAGTTCCTCAATACTGCCATCGGTCTCTATCCACTTCCTCAATTTATCAGTCCCATTGAGAATATCAATCGGCAATTTCTCATATTCGTATTCATATGGTGGTTGTTTCCACTGAAATGTATCACCTAGTTTTTTATATAAGGCCCGGCATAACAACTGTCCCAGTTTCCAGGGCCTGAAAACATCTCGATCAGTAACGTGTATTTGGTATCCTCCGCATATCTTTCCCTGGTACTTCTGGAAGGTAGGTATGAAATTGACCGGTCGTAAAACAAATCCAGCGCATCCGGCGAAGGTTAAATCATTATTTAGACTTTCCAACCAACCGTAAGGTTCAATTTCCGGATGACCAATTATCTCCAGGCTTCTGGTAGTTCCCCTTCCTTCCGAGACATTGGTTCCCTCAAACAATACCGATCCCGGAAATGTCAGGGCCGCTTCGGGGGTTGCCAGGTTGGGTGAGGGTAATACCCAGGGTAGTTCGGTCTCCCGGAAATACATAGGTCTTTGCCAACCCTCCATTTTTAAAATTTCCAATGAGCAGTCAATCCCCCATTGCTGTTTGGCCATCAAGGCAATCTCGGCAATGGTCATACCATGACGCATTGGCAAACTGTGCCGGCCTACAAAACTGGCAAATTCCGATTCCAGAATATTTCCTTCTATCTGCAATCCGCCTATGGGATTAGGCCGGTCAATGACCACCACCTGTATGCCAAGCTCTGCACAAGCCTCCATCATATAGGTCATAGTATAGATATAGGTATAAACCCTGGTACCCACATCCTGTAAATCTATAAAAACATGATCCAGGCCTTCCAGCATTTCCGCAGTGGGTTTTCTGCTTTCGGAATAAAGGCTGTAAACAGGGAGATCAAAATAAGGATGGCGAAAATGATCGGACTCAATCATATTATCCTGAACGTCACCGACCAGACCATGTTGAGGAGAAAATATCCTGGAAAACCGCTGCCCAAACTTTTCTTTAAAGATGGATATTCCGTGCTGTAGGTTTTTATCTACTGAAGCAGCATGGGCCAAGTACCCAACCCTTCCCGGGAACATTTTTATCAGGTCATTTCTTTCTTTTATTATATCTAACCCGGTAACAACCCTCATCAATTATTAGTTTATTTAAATTATTCAAAAACGCCTAACCCGGGTGACGTATTGATTGACATCTCACCATTTTCCAGTATAAATCCGCCTGAAACCACATCGAAAGCCAGGTCCAAACTACCATCCAGGTCGATGTAACGGGTATTCGGACAGGAGAAGGCCGTGTGCAACGCTGCGGTAATACTAATGACACTTTCATCATTGCAGCCCCACATTAAATCAATGTTTGCCCCTTTTGCGATCCGGGCAATTTCAAGTGCCTGGGTAATGCCGCCACACTTCATTAGCTTAATATTGAAGATACCACAGGCAGGATCCTGGTGGGCCAGGTTGGCAGCATCCGCGGGATTGATCAGGCTCTCATCGGCTGCCAGCTGCTCGCGAATTTCTTTAGGTAGTGCACGCATCTGTTCCACGTGATCAGCGGGCAAAGGTTGCTCAATTAGTTCCACCCGGTACGACCCGGTGGCAGCGCAGAACTTCAACAGGTCAGCTACGGTGTAACCCTGATTGGCATCAACCCTGATCTCAATACTATCACCTAACTTTTCCCTTAGCTTGACCACACGCTCAATATCTTCTTCCAGATAACTTCCGGTTTTTATTTTGAGATATCTGAATCCACGCTCATAATATTCAGTGGCTTCGGCCAGGGTCTGCCCAACGTCTTTGATACCAATGGTTATGGAGGTGGGCATGCGCTGATGCTGTTGGCCCAACATGGCTACCAGGGGAACATTTTTACAACGGGCCAGACTATCATACAGCCCCATTTCAAGGGCTGCTCGGGCTGCCGGAAAAGGTCTTAGCTGCTCCTGTACTTCTGAACACAACACCTCGAGGTCTTCAATATTCCTGCCGCGAAGACCTTTCCAATCCGTACCTGTCTCACCTCCATTCACCAGATCAAGGGCCTGCATGGTCTGAGACAGGTTCTTTCCTACCACTTGCTCACTGGGATTACCCGATCCATAACCCACCACCCCGTTATCCAGAATGACCCTTACGATGGCATTCTCTACCTTGTTCACGGTTTTGAAGGCTATAGTATATGGTCTTGATAACTGTAGGTCAACTTTTTCAATTGATATTTCCTGGATTCTGGGCATTGTCAACAGATTATTACCATTAGAACTTACTTACAATAGCTTTTACGATATCAGCTACCCCATCCTTGAGTGGTTGAACTACCAAAATCCCGTAATCGCGTTGATATTTTTCCTGAACCTCATCGGCCTGTTGCGGGGTCAAGCCAGCAGTATTAAGGGTTATGGCAATGGTTTTAGAGCCGTACAAACGGATGAGTTCCAAGTCTGTTTCCAAAGGTGGAATGACTCCCAAATCGGGTTCATCCCCGAAATATTTTCTGCCCGGAGCATGTTGTAATACCACCCCGTCGGTTTTTGCCGATACCAGGTACTCTGCACCACAGGGTCCGGTGGGGTTTTGTAACGAAGATTGCCCTTCCAGAAAAATGATGTCCGGGTGCTGTTCGTTATAACAGGATACAATGGCATGTTCCAGCTCACCGGAAACAAAATCGTTGTAAGTTGAGTCAAATATAAACCCATACCTGGATCCCTGCAGCCACCCCGTTTGCCCGGTATAGATCATCTCCGATTTAAGCCCTTGTTTTCTGGCCGCCTCCATCAACATACGGGCGGTGGTTCTTTTACCAAGGGCACAATCTGTTCCCAACACCGCAATTTTGGGACACTTGACGCTGTTTATGGAGCCATTCCAAAATTTAAGTTGCTCTTTTGGCCTGGGTTTGCGGATATCGATTAGTTTAACCCCTTGTTTTTGTGCCAGTTCCCGTAATTCAACATCATCCGAGAGAAATTCATGCAGCCCGTTTACAATATTCAAGCCATTGGTTATTGCCTGCCTGATCACTTCTCTCATCTGCGCAGGAATGCGACCTCCTTTGGTAGCTACACCTATCACCAGGAAATCAGCATCGGTCCCGGAATCCTTTAGCGCCGTCACTGAGTCAAAGATGGGAATGTTCCTCGGCTGACCATCCAGAACCACTCCTGCATCCTTACCGGAGTGTTGACTATCTATAACTCCCACTATTTGATAACGCTCCGTTCCGCGGATCAAACCATGGGCGGTTTTGGCGTTATGGGTATCGAGCATACCCTGGGTTAACAATACTGCTCTGCCATCCATTTCGTTCAGATTTTCCCGCCAAAATAGTACGAATTTGCAGAAAGAAATATTTTATATCTATATTTAATCGCTATCATGCGCAAACATGTCTAAGCGATTAATTTCACTTGATGTTCTTAGGGGAATTACCATAGCCGGGATGATCCTGGTTAATGACCCGGGTAGCTGGGAATACGTTTATGCCCCATTACGCCATGCCGAATGGAATGGCTGTACCCCTACCGACCTGGTATTCCCTTTCTTCCTTTTTATGGTGGGAATAGCCATCACCATTGCTCTGGGAAAACGCATGGAATCAGGTACCAACACCTCTGGGTTAATCAAAAAAATCGTAAAGCGGAGTCTTATCATTTTCCTGATAGGGATGCTACTCAATGGATTCCCTTACTACGATTTAAGCAGTATTCGCATTCCGGGAGTACTGCAACGTATCGCGGTAGTCTATCTGATATGTTCTCTCATCTTTATCAAAACCACCTGGGTCGGACAATTACGGTGGGCAATTTCTTTACTGGTGGGCTATTGGTTTTTAATGAATTACATTCCTGTTCCAGGTATTGGGGAACCAAACCTGGAGCCAACCACCAACCTGGGGGCCTGGCTGGATAACCTGTTGTTGAACGGACATTTGTGGTCGGCCAGCAAAGTCTGGGACCCCGAAGGAATACTGAGCACATTGCCTGCCATTGGCACTGGTCTCAGCGGGGTTTTGGTAGGACACCTGTTAAAGACTTCAATTTCTGAAACCACCAAGGTTACCTGGTTATTGGTGATCGGGGCTATTTGTATATTCCTGGGTTTGTTCTGGGGTTTGAGTTTCCCCATCAACAAACCCTTATGGACAAGTTCTTATGTCCTCTATACTTCCGGCATCGCCATGCAATGTCTGGCAATTTGCTACTGGTTTATCGATGTACTGGGATATAAAGCCTGGACCACACCCTGGGTGGCTTTCGGTATCAATGCATTGTCAGCATACGTTCTTTCCGGGCTAGTGGCCAGGCTGTTGGGACTAATAGAAATTGGGGATCAAAGTCTAAAACGCTGGATCTTTGAAAATCTGTTTCTCAGCTGGCTTGACCCCTACAATGCCAGTTTGGCATTTGCCATAGTATTTGTGCTGTGCCTGTTTGTCCCATCCTGGATGCTCCATAGAAAAGGAATAATTATAAAGATCTAAAATTTTAGATCTTAGATCTCCTAGGTTTTTATCTTCTTTTTTCGCGGTTTCCTCTTGCGATAGTCAATGGTGATGGGATAGCTCAACGGGCTTTCGTGATTGGTCTTACTGACAGTACTAACCAGGTAGGTATAATTGCCTTTCTTGGGTGGCGTGTCTTCAAAGCTGTTGGTGCCCGGAGGTAGTAGCGCCACGATGTTTTGAGGATCACCCCGGCCGGCTTTCAGCCCCTGATACCGGTATACTATCTGATAACGCTCTTCGCTTTGCCCGGGCCCACCACCTGACCAATAGATGGTCAATTTTTTATGACCGTGACTGATGCGGTAAAGCTGGGGCGTTTCTAGTATGGATGCCGGCTTATATGACATGGCTGGTACCAGGGCCGGATACTTATGATAATTTGTTCTCAGTGAATCACCCAGTCCCAGCGCATTGCTGCGAAGAGACTTTGAACTGAAATAAATATTACCCTTTACTTCGGGGTATTGCTGGTTTAGGCGAATATGGCGGGGCATTTCACCGGGATCCTGCCAGGCACTAAAATCCGCCTCACGATTTACCTTATAGGCACTTTGACCAATGTAGATATGTCTTCCGTAACTGTGCTTTGACCACCAATCCAGCAACACCTGGTAATCTGCCAGTTCGAATCCAATGTGCCAGTAAATTTGGGGTGCCAAATAGTCAATCCAACCCTCCTTCATCCATAGCAGTACATCCGCATACAAATGATCATAGGAAGTCTGTCCCGCACGGGTATTGGAACCCAACTTATCATTATGCTGATTGCGCCAGACTCCCGAAGGACTTATCCCAAATTTTAGAGATGGGTCCGCCTGGCGAATGCTGGCGCTGATATTTTTGATAAATACTGAAATATTATTTCTGCGCCAGTCTTCCAGGTTGTTGAACTCGTTATTGCCTGCTATAAAAGTGTGCTGATCAGCAAATTCAGCCCCCTCAACCTGGTAAGGGTAGAAATAGTCATCAAAGTGAATGCCATCAATTTTATAATTGGCAACCACCTCCATAATTACTTTAGTGATATATTCCTGCGCCTCAGGTATACCGGGATTGAAGTAAATGCGCCCGTTATAAGTGATAAACCAGTGGGGACGTTTCCGGACGATATGCTCCGGATGAAGCAAGTCTTTATCGGGATTTACCGCCGCCCTGAATGGATTAAACCAGGCATGTAATTCCATTCCACGCAAGTGGCACTGCTCGATCCAGAATTCCAGCGGATCATAAAATGGCCTGGGCTCTTTGCCCTGGGCTCCGGTGAGCCAAATTGACCATGGCTCGTAGGATGACTGATAAAAAGCATCGGCAGCGGGCCGCACCTGTAAAAAGATCGCATTGATACCGAGTGATTGATGATGATCGAGAATGGTTTCAATTTCCTGCTTTTGTTGGCTGGTAGTGAGTCTTGGAGAAGAAGGCCAGTCAATATTGAGTAAAGTAGTCATCCATACCCCCCGCATTTCAGCTTTGTTCTGACAAAAAGCCGATTGAGAGCAAATAAGCAGGCAACAGAGTAATTTAAGCCCTATATTGAGTCTCTTGAGATAATCCATCGATCCAGTGCAAAGAAAAGATTCCCGGCAAACTATAAAAATAAAAATCCTGTCTATAACCGTTGCTTGTACCATATTGAGTTGTTCCTTACAGCAAGAGCAGCAGCAACAGCATACAGGAGGGCAGGAGCAAGGGCAAGGGCTCAAACAAGATAATGATCGAACCCAAACAGGATCTCCCACACCAGTTACCGGATCCCTGGAATCGAAACTTCTTGAGTCGGGGTTAACTGATATTTCCACCCTGGATAGCTTGATTTTGGTAGAGCTCAAATACTCCACCACAGATAACTTCGTAGGAGTTGACGTTTATGGTGATTTGACAAGATGTTACCTGCAGCCTTCAGTGGCCAGAATGCTGGTACTGGCACAGAAGAAACTATCGGAAAGAAATCCTGGGCTTCGGTTACTGTTATACGACTGCGTCCGTCCACTTAGTGTCCAGCAAATTCTTTGGGACACACTACAAAAACCGGAAGACTTAAAACCCCTATACGTGGCCGATCCTAAAAAAGGCTCTATACACAATTACGGTTCTGCTGTAGATCTTACCATAGCGGATTCAGAGGGTAAACCACTTGATATGGGCACTGGATATGACTTTTTCGGAGAACTGGCCTACCCTACTAAAGAGGAAGAGCTGCTGGCTTCAGGGGACCTCACTGAACAACAGGTAAATAACCGGTTGCTGTTGCGAGAGGTAATGACATCAGTGGGGTTTACACCTATTGGTTCGGAATGGTGGCACTTTAATGCCCATTCGCGGGAACGGGCAATCGAATTATTTGAAATTGTGGAATAGCAACTTTGGGGTGACTAATCACGGGCCAGCCCACTTTTAGTTCTTCTTATTATATCCTGAACTATCAATTTTGACTCCAGGTTGATCTCTCGCAGCATACCACCCGCGGAGACGTGAAATCCGCAAAAGTATAACCCCCGGTCACCAAAAAATTTTCGGTCCTTTATGCGCAACTTAATATCTGCCCATCTTTGCTGATCCAATAAAATAATTTTTTCCAGGCCAGTTTCATATCCGGTGGCCCGTTTTAATCGGGCAGCACAAGACAGTCCGGCAGCGCTGGCACCCACAATAAGTGTATGCAACATGTTGCCCCAATTTTAGTTAATCCTTTCGAAGAAGAGCAGTCTTACGTCCATTACCGAGCTACCGGGCATCTCCGTCGCTTTAAGTGTCAGCAATCCGGTTCCCTGGTCCAGATGTATATTGCCAATGTTTAAGGGTTTAAAATCCTTAACATAAGATTCCGGTCGCAACACCCGGTCATTTTCCATTCCGGTTAAGGGGGGATCATGAGCTGTTTCAATGGTGCCTTGTAGTCTACTACCACCATGAGTCAACTGAAAAGTAGCACCTTCGTCACCCTCTTTACAGGTATAGTACAGGGTTACCTGGTATTCGCCTGTCTGCATCACTTCAACATCCCAGGTAATGCTGTCACTCAGGCTGTTCCAATTGGTAAAAAAAGAACAATTAGGCCAGCGATTGGAGCGCTGAATATCTCCATGTGCCACCCCATCTCTGGCCGGTATTTGAGTAAATTTAGATCCGGGATGTCCCAAAGGGAATGTCCGGTTATCTTTGGAAGGCAACTCGGCCACTACATCACTGAGATAACCGGCACGGGCAGTTTCCAACTGCTGCTTAACCTCGGGGTAAGTGCTGCTGACATCCACGGTTTGTTCCCGGTCGTTCTCAATATCGAACAACGCCCCCTGATGGTCTAGCCTGAATTTTTGATTGCGGACACTTACCCGTTCCCTCCATTGATTAAAAATAATCCGATCGTTCCAGTGCGGATGGTCTTCCATAAGCAGCTTCTTGATGCTGATCCCATCCAGAGGTTTAGGTATTTCGTAGTTTATCTCTGCTAAATCAGCCAGGGTAGGCAGCAAGTCAACCACTGAGGTGATTTGAGTAATGGACTTACCTCCATCGATTTTTCCAGGCCATTTGATCAATAAAGGGGTACGTACCCCCCCTTCATCGGTAGACCCTTTGCGACCTTTCATACCTCCATTCCAACGCCAACTGTTGGGGCCATTGTCATTAAAATACAGGACAATGGTGTTTTCTGCTATCCCCAACTCTTCCAGTTTGCCGATAATTCTTCCCACGTTCCAGTCAATATTTTCACACATGGCCAATGCCGCCCTGGTAAAGTCAATATCCTCCTCCTGATCCGGATCAGCGGTCATGGTTATCTCCTTGTCTTTGTATTCATTCCACCAGCTATCGGGAACCTGCATTGGGGCATGTGGGGTATTAAACGGCAAATAAAGTAAAAATGGCCGGTTTTGGTTCTCCTCTATAAAATCTATCCCGTGGTCGGTAAAATCATCGATCAAAAACCCATTGCCAGTTACAATTTCCTGGTTATGCTCCAGCATGGGACTAAAATAATTTCCCCAATGTCCTGAGCAAAACCCGTAATAGTCATCAAATCCCCGCCCGTTAGGATGGTATGGGAACTGCATGCCATTATGCCACTTCCCATAGGCCGCAGTGGCGTATCCGGCTTGTTTGAATATATCGGCCAGGGTAGTCTCATCGAGATCGAGTCGCTCTCCTCCCGCTGAGGTACTATATACCCCTCCCCTGGCGTGATAGCGTCCGGTGAGCATTTCTGCCCTGGTGGGAGAACACACAGGTTGCACATAAAAATTTTCCAGGTGCGCACCTTCCCGGGCCAATTGATCAATGTTGGGAGTATTAATATTTTTATTACCAATAAAACCAAAGTCCCCCCAGCCCTGATCATCAGAAAGAATTATCACAATATTAGGGGGATGAGATTCGGGCTGCTCAGTGGGGCTTTTGTCACCACAAGACGAGGTCATCAGCACGTGAATGATCAGGAGGAATTTACATGGCTTCAGCAAGTCACTAGTGATTGGTAGTATCATTTTCGATGTTAAGTTATTGATACACCCATCCATTGCCAGACAGGTGGTTACCGCTATTCATCTCATAGGCAAAGCCGTTAATCACTGCATATGCTACTATACCATTTCGCAAGAGCAGAAAAGTTGCCGGTTGTTCCGGTTTCGGCCATTCAGGCGGTTTAAAATTCTTGGGCACTACATCAAACGGCAATTGGTAGTTGCCCTGTAGCTTACCTGTATGCCCTTGCTGCTCCTCAACCCTGACATATGTGTACCCTTTTTTCAACATTTCATGGATTTGCTGC
>JAUIKU010000140.1 GCA_030430675.1 Bacteroidia bacterium
GCCGGCCGCCATTTGCAATAGAAAGATCTTTTCACTTTCAACCAGTGTTGCTGAACCAATGACCTGATTTCTAAATGTGGCTATCAGGTGGTAACCATCCGCATAATTCTCAACCGTCTGAATAGCGCTGATAAATGGTATAACATGTGCTTTTTGGACCTGGGAAAGCACACTGGTCGTATCGATTATAGCGGAAACTTTACCGGCATTGCCGTTAAAAGCCAGTACTCCGGAATTAATTGGGGAGATAGGATAATCACTGGCTGTCTGAAGACCATAGAAATCAAACACATGCAACCTGGTGGCTTCTGAAATTTTATCTGCCTCAATACGAAAAGTCAGATGATCCTGATTGCGACTTACCACCGTGACCAATGGCAGCGATTCCCCTAGACCCAGGGCCCCGGCAAACATTTGGTAAAGTTCTTCGGAAACATCATGGTAGTTCATGGTATCCGGTAATTCCGGAGCGGCTTCCTGAACTGACTCACATCCAACGTTAAACATGATAAGGGCGGATAGGATTAACTGAATTTTTCTCATAAAACCTGTAAGTTATTATTGAATAAATTGATTGACTTCCCGCTTATTAGCTGCTTCTGAATGTCCGGTATGCACCGGTACTTCAACCAGGTGATGTTACACCTGATTACTAATAAAGGATTGGTGCTGCAGGAGAGAGGTATCAATTGCCCTCTTGAAATGATCATGCTCCCACCCGCAAACACCATTCCTTTGACCGTTAAACCTAGGGGATTAGGATGTCAGGAAATGGCACTATAGGTAATGTTTCGACGCATCAAAGCCCCAAATGAGCCTGCGATGCGTACGCATGATTATAAGTAGAACCTTTTTGATTAATTAGTCGATGGTACTTTCACGAATGATTTGGTCATATACTTCCCGGGCATGATCATAGGCCAGTTTCGCCTGCTCCATTTCACTTTCGTGGTAGGTTTTGCTTTTTTCAACCCAGCATTGATCCACACCATCACGGCACCACTGCGCACTTTTGCGACTGGCCCGTATGGGTTGCTCATCTACCAATACAAAAACCGGGTTGGTGTGAGATGATGGGAATATTCGTGCTGCCAGCCAGCTACTTTTCTCGATGGGTATCTCGAAAGAATAATCGTGTAGTTTGCCATCGGCTGCAATGCTAATTTTTTCCACTGGCTGGCCGTTTTTAATAATTTCCAGCTGTACTTCCGATGCATCGTTAACCGCATTCTCAATTCCCCAGGGGATGGGATCAAAAGGACCTTCTTCTCCGATGTATAGCTTTTTAATAGTAAGCTGTTCTTCGGATCCAACAAGTGCTGCAGCCTTTAGGCTGACAGTTACCTTGCCTGGGGCGGTAATCGACAACTCACTTTTCCCATCACCCATCAGTGTTTCGTTTACCTTGAGATCGATTAGGTGACTCATGCCATCCGAGACATAATTAGCTCCTCGCTGAATTCCCAGGCACCAGTCGTTGTAATCAAGTGCGGCTTCCTGTCTTACATAAGACCTCCAAACCCCTACCCGGGCACCGGTAATACAGGGAAAATCAGTCTCCCCGCTGATCCGGGTCCTGAATCCGCAGTTCAGCGTATGATACCACATGTTTAATTCTGCTACCGGCCAGGTATCTCCAGTAGATATAAAATCAACGGCAGGCACCTTTTTGCCACCTGGGCCCTCAACCAGATGGGTGATGTCCACTACGTACTCATTGGCTCCGATACTGTTATAAGGAGGTACTTCGTAATTGGGCAATTGATCGCTATAAGTATTGATCCCGAACCCGGAATGGGCGGGACCGGTAATGGCACCCTGCTTTTTGGCCCATTTGAGGGTATTTAATCCAAGTGTTGGCCAATGCTCCTTGGAGTCTCCTCCGGGGTATATCTGATCTTTTAAGCGTAATAATACCAGATGACCTGAAACATGCGACCCAAAACCGGAAACCTCCACGTCATACCGTATGGTATAGGGATACCGTGAGGTGGTGTCGGTGGTACCGGTGAAGAATTGCTTTTGGTAATCAAACCCAGGACCCCAGGTCAAAACACTACCTACCTTCAGGTCTTCTCCCTGGATATAGCGAGACATGGCTTCCGGTACTACTCCCTCCAGCGGGTCGATATAATGGGCACACCCTGCGGCATGAATGTGATGATCACCCGACCAGTAATTGTATTCCGAGGGGTCGATCCATCGCTGCAGGTCAAATGATACTGAACCACCTTTTTCACCGACCGCTATATTTTTTCGCTGTGGAATATATTCCGGGCCTCTTAAACAGGTTACGGTATAGTTTCCTTCCGGTACCATCACTTCATCACCTGAAGTGCGGTATACCTGTGGCTGAAACCACAGATCAGGTGAGGTGCGGTTGGTTTGACCGGGGAAAATCTGCCCATGTTCATCTTTAATGATCAAACCAGCCATAAGGTCTTCCCCGGTGGTATCGGTAATTCTGTCTATTTGCAGGGGATAGGTTTGCAGGGTATTAAACAGAATAGGAAGATCACTGCGAAAACCGATGTCCTGGGTACCCTGGCCTACATCGAAACTCAAAGTGGCTTCTCTTTTTCCGGATTCACTGCAAGTGACAAATACTACTGCGTAATTCACTTCAAGTCCCGTCAGTTTCTGCTTGGAAGGTGAATGCAACCAGCTTCCTCCCGGCATATATACCCTGAAATGAAATAGATCCTGGCTGTTACGGTCCATTTGGGAGTGGGTATGATCCAACTGATGATTGGAGTGAGGTGATTCATCTGATGTCAAATGCAACCTGCTGGTCACCCCGGCTTCATTGATTATTTTTACCAGGAACATTTGCGGGTGAGAAAGATATAGTTTGGCTTGAGCAGGTCCCTGCCTGGACTTGACCCGAGATTCGGGATTGACCATTACACTGGCCAGACAAAGGGAGTCAAGCACTTTTTGTATTTCTATTACCGGTTGATTTACCGTATCTGAGGTGAGCTGATGCAAGTGATTCACGGTAGCAGCTGGCAAGGGTGCCCCCAGATATTCCAGCTTTCGTACCAGCCGGTTAACATGTTTGCTCAGAGGTTGAAAATCCACATTCTCAACCAGATCCGGGGCAGTCCCGGAACTGAAGCTTGGAGAGTAGGTGTCCTGGCAGCCTGAAATTAACAGCCAGCTAAGAAAGGAAACATATAGTAGACGCATGGGCTGAGTGTTTGATTAATTAATTTTACTAAACCTCCAATTGATAAGTGGTGAAAATGTATACAATAATGCCTCCGATCGCCAGCATCACTAGCAACCGGACCCATAGTTTTTGATAAAAGGCACAAAGTAACAGCAAAGGAATTCCAATAAATCTGAAGAGGTTAAATCCGTCGTTTTCGATCAGGGTCTGGATAATAACATTTACCAGGGTATGGGCGGTTAACAACAAGAAGAGCGGTTTCAGAACCTCAAAGTAGTATGCCCTGGTATCGTGATTATCTGCTTCCGGTGTTAAAACATTACAGGCTCTGGTGAACAACATGGGAGAAACCAGGGTCAATGCAAATAGCCCAATATTATCCGCAACCACTCCTATTTTTTCAGCAAACAAAAACCAGTTGAAGGTCAGCGTTAAGATCAACAGGATGGCCATCGCTGTAATCTCCCAGTAGACCTTAGGCTTAAAAGCCTTCAGGAGATCGGCCAGACCCACTCCATATATCACTCCGGGGATTAACAGTAAGGTTTTAGGATCCATAATTCAACATCCAATACAAAGCTTACCCAAGGTAACCATTCTTGGTTTAACTTCACCAACTTACTAACCCAGCAACTCAGTAATTATTTGCCCTCCGAACTGGCTGAGTTGTTTGTATCGTCCACCATGAAAATAGGTCAACTTATTGTCATCAAGTCCCATCAGGTGTAGCATGGTTACGTGTACATCTCTAATAGGGTGGACTACCTCCACTGCTTTTTCCCCGATCTCATCAGTGGCGCCTATCGTATGTCCCGCTTTCACCCCACCTCCCGCAAACCACATGGCCATACCGGTGGGATTGTGGTCACGCCCGTAGGCAATTCCGCCCTCTCTCAGGCCATTGTCGGGAGTACGTCCGAACTCTCCGGTCCAAACTACCAGTGTCTCATCTAACAATCCTCTGCGCTTCAGGTCTGTAATTAATGCCGTAATGGGTTTATCGACGCTTTTGATCAAACTGCCGTGGGCCCGTGACAGGAAGTCATGGCTGTCCCAACCCCCGGAAAACAGTTGAACGTACACTACACCTTGCTCCACCAATCTTCTGGCCAGCAGGCATTTCCTGCCAAAGGCATCGGTTTCCGGTTCTCCGATGCCATACATGGCCTTGGTGTCTTCGGACTCAGAATCAATATCCATCAGTTCAGGCACTTCCATTTGCATCCTGAATGCCAGTTCATAGTTTGATATCCTGGCTTCCAGTTCACCGTGTTCCGGATGCTGTTGGAAGTGATTATTATTTAAGGTCTTAAGCAGGTCCAGGCTTTCTCTTTGATGGTACCTGCTGATGCCGGGCGGTGGTTTAAGGTTGAGGATTGGCGACCCCTTTGGTCTAAGCGGGGTGCCCTGGAAGTGAGCTGGTAAGAATCCATTGGACCAGTTAGCCGCTCCTCCCTGTGGATAGGCTACTTCAGGCAACACTACAAAAGCAGGTACATTTTGGTTCATAGAGCCCAAACCATAAGTCACCCAGGAACCAATTGCCGGATCTCCGCCAAACCGGTTGCCGGTATTCATATGGTATTGGGCAGTAGGATGGTTTACTGATTCCGCCTGACACCCGCGATAAAAGCAAATCTCATCTGCCACACCTGGTAGATGGACGAACCGGTCGCACATATCGGCACCGGATTGACCCACCTTGCGAGAGGCAAAGGGACTTCGAACCATATAACGGTCACCGCTGGACATGGCGGAAAAGTTCTCACCTTCCCGGGTAAATTTTTTCATATGGAATTTTTCCAGGGCAGGTTTAGGATCGAAAGTATCAATGTGGCTGGGGCCCCCTTCCATCATCAGGAAGATACAGGCCCTGGCCCTGGGAATAGTCATGGCAGGTTTAGGGGCCAGGGGACTACCGGTGGGTTTTGCCAACTGTTCAACTGCCGACAGGGTACTTTGCTTATCAGCACAGCCCATAAGGCTGCTTAAGGCCAATGAACCTACCCCGGTACCAATACCATATATAAATTCTCTTCTATTCAGTTTTCCAGGATCAGTAGACATAAATAAACTCATTGGCGTTGAACAAAACAATGCAAAAGTCCGCCAGGGCCCTGGTTTCCGGATCAACCTGCCAGGTTTTCAGATCGGCCTGGTAGTCCTTGTAAACAGCGAGTTCTTCCGTAAAATGGAAAATCTCTCCGGTCATTTCTTCAAACATTTCCCGCTCAACCTTGGCCGGATATGCTTCCTGTGGATAAGGGTTTTCCCGATGATAGTCGGCCATTTTCTTCCAATATTCATACGCTTGTTCGATCTCCAGGTCGGTAGCGGGACGATTTAACGTCTTTTTTACCGCCTGAGAAATCTGATCTTTCACCTGTTCATGGTTATCCTTTAATCTTTGGGCCAGCGCCACCGCCCGGTCTCTGACACTGCGATCATTGAATAGCATAAATACCTGTGGTGTAACACTTGATGATGTTCTGCGCTCACAACTCAGATCGGGCATGGGCTGATTGAATACTTCCATCATAGGATCGGTAAGCCCTCTCAATTTCAGGGCATAGATCGACCTGCGATTTCGCTGCCCGGGGGTGGGAGAGGGCTGATACGCAGGTGCTATGGATCCCATCACATGGCGGGGCTGCAGGGCTTGTTCCAGGTGCATTTCGGGCCTGACCGGAAAACCTCCTATTTCCTTGTTTAATTCGCCGGAAGCAAACAACATGGCATCCCTTATTTCCTCGGCTTCCAGTCTCCGGGGATTAAACCTGGCAAGGTATTTATTATTAGGGTCTTTTTGCTGCACCTGTTGAAAATTGGGGTGGCTGCTGCTTCTCTGATAAGCATCAGAATTCATGATAAGCCGGTGCAAGGCTTTCAGGGACCAGTCATTATCGATCAAATACCCGGCCAGCCAATCCAGCAGTTCAGGATGCGTGGGTTGCTTTCCGGTTACTCCAAAATTGTTGCTGTTTTCGGCGATACCACTGCCAAAGTGATATTGCCATACCCGGTTGACGATAGACCGGCTGGTCAATGGGTTTTCAGGGTTAGCTATCCAGCGGGCAAAATCCAATCTTCTAAGAGATTTTTCCGGTGGTATTTCCCGGTCAAGTCGTAATCGGGGATCTTGTGCTTTCAGGCTGTCCTGCAAAGAAGACAATGCACTGAGGGTGCCGGGCAATACCAGGTCATCCGGAGCGTACACCGATCCACCGGTGAGGATGAATACATCCTGTACCGGGCCCTCGGTAGATTCGGGCATGGGGAATGGACGGTTGCTGTTCAATACGCGTAACGGACCATCGTATACGCTTAACGCCAGACCCTGAAAACCCTCTAACTCTCTGTTATATCGCTGGATGCGTTTGCTGAGTAGTTTGCGATAACCCAGGTCCAGGTGTGACAGTCCCAGATAGCGGGGAGGTTGTTGGTGCTCTGGCAATTTTCTTCTTTGCCGTTTGGGAAGGTATTTTAAACCGCGCTGTTCCATCCATTCTCTGGCATACCGTTCTTCCTTCTGGCCAATTCTTTCTCTCTCTTTTTCTGCCTTTTCCAGCAATTCCATTATGCGCTGTTTCTCCGTCTCCAGCATTGCCGTATTTTCCTGAGGCAGATAGTCAGCAGGCCTTTCCACCAATTGTGTGGCCGCAAATACCGCCTGAACCTGGTAATAATCCCTGGTGGGAATGGGATCGAACTTGTGGTCATGACACCGGGCACAGCGCAGTGGCTGCGAGAGGAAAGTTTCACCTACCGCATTGGTGACATCATCCAGGTAATACTGCCTGGTCTCAGCTTCAACACTCATACTGGTATGTTCCCAGGGTCCCATGCGCAGGAACCCCGCAGCAATAAGGTACTCGGGGTTACCGGGATCAAGTTCATCACCGGCAATTTGTTCCAGTACGAACTGGTCATAGGGCTTGTCGCTATTGAAAGATCTGATCACATAATCCCGGTACCTCCAGGCATTGGGACGTATATAATCATTGGAAAAGCCGTCACTGTCGGCATACCTGACTACATCCAGCCAATGCCGTCCCCATTGCTCTCCGTAATGCGGGCTTTCCAGCATACCATCGATCACCTTTGAAAAGGCTTCCGGGCTATCGTCCTGCAAATAGCCTTCCATCTCCTGTTCGCCAGGTGGCAGCCCCAGCAGGTCGAAACTGGCCCGGCGTATCAAGGTTAGCTTATCGGCTTTAGGGGCGGGTTCCAACTGGTATTCCTGTAACTTTTGATTCACAAAAGCATCAATAGGGTTTAGCGTACTGTCGTTTTCCAATGATTCCCAGGGAACAGGATCCTCCCGCAGGGGATAGAATGCCCAGATTTCAGCAGGGTTGTATTTGCGGTTGGCCCAGGTTTCGCTTAAGGCCTTGCTGGTGCTGACTGCCACTTTACCCTTATAGTCCCAGCCACCTGCTGCTATCAGTTCATGACGACGTTTATCCGATGGCCAGGGAGCGCCGGCTGCGATCCAGGCGTACAGGTCGTTTAATTCTCCCTGGCTCAGTTTATCGTTTTCTTTGGGAGGCATGGCAAAATCTTCGTCCTCCCTGGAGGCGGCATAATAAATAGGACTTCCCTCAGGGTTGCCAGGTACCAGTGCCGCATCACCTGATTCTCCACCTCGAAGCATACCCTTAAGTGAGCGAATGTCAAAATCTCCTTCGATTTCCTTAGGGTCATCTCCATGACAGGCAAAACATCGCGATTCCAGCATGGGATAGACCTGAAAGGTAAAAAGCTTCTCAGCATCGAGTGCAGGTTCCCCACTCTTACCCCCGGTACAAGCTGTATTGAGGATAAGTAAAATAACCAATAATCGTATGACGTGGGCTGAGTCCAACTAACAGGTGTTTAAAGACTTTCTATAAAAATATCGATTTTTATAGAAATCTAAATCCTAAGTCCGTTTGCAAGTAATTTGGTCACTATATTTAAAAATTCAGTTACCGGGAAATTCTTGATTGATTTCCCTTGAGCCGCAAAGAAGTATATGGGTGATAAAGTAAATTTAGTTGGTGATGTGGTCCGAATCACTGACCTGGACAATGTAGCTACCGTGGTAAACCTCCAAGGTATGTCAGCGGGGAGTCATTTTTCGGAGACTGATACTGTCAGGGAATTCATCCCAATGGGCCATAAAGTAGCCTTAATCCCCATTGAGGAAGGACAATCAATCATCAAGTATGGCACGGCTATTGGAAAGGCCCGCTGCGCTATTAAGCCAGGAGATTGGGTCCATTTTAAAAATATGGAATTGATCCCGGCCCCTGAGGTGAAGCATTTGCCGGGACCGGTCAATTCTGGCCCCCTTGGTACACCCCTGGAGGGGTATACCTTTGAAGGTTATAAAAACAAGGACGGCAGTACCGGTACCAAAAACGTACTGGCAATTGCTACCAGTGTACAATGCGTGGCGGGTATGGCAGAGCACCTGGCACACCTCATAAAACGCGACTTGCTGCAGTTTTATCCCAATGTCGATGATGTAGTGGCGATTAATCACAGCTATGGTTGTGGCATCGCCATGGATAGTGCCTTATCTGCAATTCCTGTCAGGACCCTCCAAAACCTGTTAAGAAACCCGAATTTTGGCAATGAAGTGATGGTCCTGGGGCTGGGTTGTGAAAAACTAAGACCAGAGCAGCTGGTATCAGAACTGCGATCGGAAAAGCGAACCTTTATGTATTTGCAGGACCCGGAATTCAACGGGTTCGGAGAAATGGTTGAAGGTGCCTTAAAGATGGCCAAAGACTACCTGCAAAGACTAAACGCCCGTAAAAGAGCAACCTGTCCGGCCAGTGATCTGGTGGTAGGCATGCAGTGTGGGGGTAGTGACGGTTTATCGGGAATCACCGGAAACCCGGTTGCCGGATTTGCCGCTGATCTGCTGGTAAGGGCCGGCGCAAGTGTTATGTTCTCTGAAATTACTGAAGTAAGAGACGCCCTGCACGTGCTAACACCCAGAATTGAGGACGGGTCAGTACGAAAAAAACTGATCGATGAGATCAGCTGGTACGACCAGTATTTAAAGCGGGGCAGGGCAGACCGCAGCGCCAATCCTACTCCCGGCAATCGCCAGGGAGGGCTCAGCAATGTGATAGAGAAGGCCATGGGATCTATCGCCAAGTCGGGTAGTAGTCCCATTGTAGATGTACTCTCACCGGGTGAAAGGATAAGAAAACCAGGTATGACATTTGCGGCTACACCTGCCAGCGATTTTATCTGTGGTACGCTGCAGTTAGCAGCAGGTATGAATCTACATGTGTTTATTACCGGAAGGGGCAGCCCTTATGGCCTGCCTATGGTACCGGTCATCAAAATCAGCTCGAATTCTCGGTTAAGCCGGCAATGGCATGACCTTATAGATATTAACGCTGGGGCGGTAGCTGATGGTGATAAATCCATCGAGCAAATGGGCTGGGAGCTATTTCACTATATGCTTGACGTGGCCAGTGGTAAAAGGCAGGTTGCCTGTGACCGGCTGGGCCTGCATAATGACCTGGTGCTGTTTAATCCGGGGCCGGTAACCTGATAGCTTATCATTATCCATGGATCGTCGGTTATAGCGGTTTTATACTTACCACAGACGTACGCTTCCGTGCAAAAAAGTACGTTTTCGTACGAATAAGTAACCCCAAATTGCCAATTGAGATATAAAAAAGGCTTGGCCTGAAGATTGTGATAAACCTGCCTAGCTAATAACCAACTACCGCCATGTACAAGAACTATTTTAAGGTTGCTGTGAGAAATCTGTATAAGAGCATTACTTTTTCCTTTGTGCATGTTCTGGGTTTAACAATCGGTACCGCAGTCTGCTTATTGATTTTTCAATACGTGGTATTTGAACGCAGTTACGACAACTTTCATAAAAACGCAGAAGATATTTACCGGGTACCCATACGATACTCCGAGGGGTTCAGTTCTGTGAATAAAACCGCTGCCAATCACCCGGGACTAGGTCCGGCCATGAAAGCGGATTTTCCGGAAGTAGTGGAGTTTGTCAGGCTACTGCGACCTTCCAATATCGGGTTACGTCTGGCCCTTTCATCGGTCAATGATGCCGGGCACAAGATGACGTTCATGGAGGAACAGGTTTTCCTGGCGGATTCAACATTTTTTGAAATATTCTCATTTCCCGTTTTATCAGGAAACACCTCCAACATGTTATCTGAACCCAATAGTATTGTGATCACCCGGGAGATGGCCATGAAATATTTTGGCCAGCCCGATGCACTGGGAAAGACACTGGACTTTTATGGAAACAACCTGCGGGTAACCGGCGTCATGGATAATATACCGGCCAACTCCCACCTGGATTTTGATGGACTGTTATCTTTCACTACCATCCTGCCCAACATCAGCCAAAGCAATTCCTGGATTTGGCCGGAGTTCTATACTTATGTAAAACTCCAGCCAGGGGCTGATCCTGCCGCACTGGAGGCCAAATTTCCTGTTTTTACCGACCGGTACATGGATGCCATCCACAAGGAGCACAATTTCCGAACCTATTTCTCACTGCAACCTTTGCTTGACATTCATTTAAAAACCGATTGTGCCAATGAACCCACAGTCCCAGGCAGCGAGCGTATGGTTTATTTTCTATCACTTCTGGGGATTTTCATTTTGTTTATTGCCTGGGTTAATTACATCAATCTATCTACCGCCAGATCGTTGGAAAGAGCCAAAGAAGTGGCTACCCGGAAGGTGGCCGGGGCGGATAGAAGACAACTGATTGGCCAGTTTTTAATTGAGGCCATACTATTAAATGCCGTGAGCATACTTTTGGGTGTGATAATTGCGAGGTTGCTATTGGGTGTCTTTTCCGATCTGGTAGGCAAGGAGATTGGAAACTCCCTGCTTCATGCTGGTCTGTTGCTGGATATCAGGTTCTGGCTTATCCTAACCGCCAGTATCCTGTTCGGCGGATTTGTAGCAGGTATATATCCGGCACTGGTGCTTTCTTCCTTCAGGCCCGCCCAAATTCTGAAAGGATCATTTCATAAGTCAAAACAGGGAGTCGTCACCAGGAAATTCCTGGTGGGATTTCAGTTTGTATTGTCTATTTCACTGATTGCCATTACTATGTTGGTAGCCAGACAATTATCATTTATGTTCCAAAAAGAATTAGGGTACAGCAAAGAACAGGTAGTAGTGGTAAAGGCACCTACTGTAATTGACTCTGTAAGTTATGTCAAAAGTTTAACGATCATCAATGAATTTAGTGCCAAACCGGAAGTAAACTCGGTAGCCAAGTCTACGGAAATTCCCGGAAAACTAATTGCTTTCAGGGTTGATACCCGGAGAGGTCAACAGGGTAAGGAGTTTAATAAAACCACCTTTCTTCAAAGTGTGGATCACCAGTTTCTTTCAACCTACAACATGGAACTGATTGCCGGAAGAAATTTTGGCCCTACAGACAGCACAAACGTCTTTCAAT
This sequence comes from Bacteroidia bacterium, assembly GCA_030430675.1. Taxonomy (GTDB): domain Bacteria; phylum Bacteroidota; class Bacteroidia; order Cytophagales; family Cyclobacteriaceae; genus SZUA-3. The sequence goes on from JAUIKU010000140.1 coordinate 11,634, forward strand.
CACAGCACAACAAAATATTGGTCAACGAAGCTTTATTGTCAGTTTACGGATTTAGGTCCCCGGAAGAAGCCCTGGGACAACAGGTATTGTTTAAGCTGGGCCCCAACGATCGTCCGGGGGAAATTATCGGGGTGGTGAAAAACTATCATCAGCGGTCTTTAAAAGAGCCCTATGAGCCCCTGCTTTTCTACTACCCGACCTTTGGCAACTGGGGTTATTATTCAGTCAACCTGGCTACAGATGATTGGAGCGGTGGAATTAGTAAAATTGAAGAAACCTATCGTGATTTTTTCCCAGAAAGTGCCTTTGAGTATTTTTTCCTGGACGAATATTTTGATCGTCAATACAAGGATGAACAGCGATTTGCCAGCGTATGCTGGGTGATGTCTGTATTGGCCATAATCATTACCTGCCTCGGTTTGTTTGGTCTGTCCGCACTGGTTTTAATTCGGCGTACCAAGGAAATTGGGGTTAGGAAAGTACTGGGTGCCAGCATATCCCGTATTCTGATGCTTATTTCCAAGGATTTCATTGGTATCCTGATCATCGCCAACATCATTGCGATTCCCATGGTGGTCTATTTTGGTCAGAAATGGCTCAATGGATTTGCTTACCGGATCGGGCTGGGCTGGCAAATATTTATTATTCCCATCATCTTACTTCTTTTTGTTATATTGACCATTATTGGCATTCAGATCTACCGGACCTCTGTGTTGAACCCGGTGAGATCCCTGAGGAGCGAATGAGGTTTAACTAAGATGAAAAGAAGTGAATTTATTTCCGGTTTGACCGGATTACTGTCTGTGGGAATTGCTTCGGAACTGGCGGCGGGTACCCGGGGTAATAAGCCTGAAGTCGGCGCGGAGAAAAATGATGTGATTATTGAGTGGAATGCCCACCTTTTCAGCTCGGATGTGGAGAAATATCCATTTCATGCAAAAGCCACATACACTCCCGATCCCGGTAATCTACCGGCAGATCCCCTGGCAAAATACCTCAAACATTTGGATGAGCAGGGAATAGACAAGGCAGTGGTGGTACATCCTGAACCCTATGGTGATGACCACAGATTGATTTTAGATGCCCTGAAGCAAAGCCCCGATCGCCTTAAGGGTACCTGCTTGTACTATCCCAAGGACCCCACCGCTCCCAGAAAGCTGGCGGCACTGGCGAATGAACATCCAGAAATTGTCGCTACCAGATTCCATGCCCACCGCGGAAAGGAGAACTATCTGGATTCCTTTAGTGATACCGGGGTGCGCGCATTGTGGAAAGCAGCGGTAGACCACAACATGATAATAGAGCTGCATATTGGTCCCAATTATGCTAAAAGTGCCGGTGAAGCAATTAAGGCATTTCCCGGGTGCAAGGTGTTGATCGATCACCTGGCGGAACCCCATACGGGCGATGCGGTGGAGTTTGCGGATGTACTGCGTCTCGCGGATTATCCCAATGTTTATATGAAGTTTTCAGGCCTGGCTCATTTTGCAAAAGATGCACCGGGTTTTCCAAGCGCCCGTACCTTTACCAGCCAGGTAATTAAAGCCTACGGTGTTGACCGCATGGTGATGGGAGGTGTGACACCGGATACCGTTGATTTGCATATGAAGGGCTATTCGGATAAAGATATCGCCAAGGTAAAGGGAAATAACTTGAGAGACCTGCTCAACTGGGGATGAAAACTACACACTCAAACGCACACCTGCCAGCCAGCAGGCCCATGCGCTATATCTGTACATCCTTGACCCGGTTATCGATAAGGGTTTCCCCTGACCAGAGCGTCTATAATTAACATTGTAAAAACTCTTAATAAATTAAAAAATGGATCTACCTATTGAACATATACGAAGCTGCCTGGCCGATGGTCTGCTTTCCTTTCCGGTAACGGACCTGGACGCCAATGATCAATTCAAACCCGATACCTATGCCGACAGAATATCCTGGTTCCTGGAGCACAAGGTATCATCGGTATTTGTCGCCGGTGGCACCGGTGAATTCTTTTCACTGTCAAAAAATGAATATCAACAGATCGTGTCGGTATCATCAGAAGTGGTGAAAGGAAGTGGCGTCCCACTGATTTCAAGTGTGGGACGGAGTATACCGGAGGCGTTGGAGTTTGCCAGCATAGCAAAATCAGCCGGGGTAGATGCCTTGTTATTGATGCCTCCTTACCTGACCGACTCTCCGCAACAGGGCATATTCGAATATGCCCGAAAAATTATCGATCAGGCCAAGGGCATATTGATGAAAAGCCGCAAACTTG
>JAUIKU010000141.1 GCA_030430675.1 Bacteroidia bacterium
TACCAGTGTATTGGCAAATTCATAGGCATAGCCCACGGATAGCATGTCCTTGATATTTAACCCCATCAAAGCAGTAGCCCCATATTCCTGCCGGTAACTTCCTCCTAACCATATCAAATCCCTTATGTGCATCACTGCCAGGGCTTCCCACTGATCAGGCAGGGTCTCTGTGACCCGGTACAGCAGGTGTGGTTCCAGCACCAGGTTGCCGGTACCCAGGGGAAATTTTTTACTGGCCATTATGGTATAGTTCTTCATAGGATCGAGCTCAACGGTGGCAAATTGCTCCACTCCTACTACCTCTCTTTTGAACAGGGAAGGCAGACTGAACCCCAGATCCAACCCCTTCAAATGATACCTGAAACCAAAACTGGCATTGGGGCTCAAGTTGTTTTCCACCAGATCGAATAGTGCGGGATCACTCAAGATGGCTGGATCATTGATATTATCCAGTTGTATGTTATTCATCGATACTCCGCCACTCAGTCCAAAACTCATGAATTGATCTTCGCCTAAAAATGCCTTATAGGTAAAACTTGCGGCTATTGAAGTTGACTTGAGCAGGCTTCTTTTGTCATAATATACCATCCCTCCCAGAGCGATATTTCGTTTGGCCGGGGTATGGAAGCTCAAACTGGAGGTTTCCGGTGCTCCTTCAATACCGATCCATTGTTTCCTGTAACTAATAAAAGCTACTGAACGTCCATTTTGACCAGCATATGCAGGATTGTAAACATATGGGTTCTGAAAATACTGGCTGTAAATTGGCGTTTGCTGACCCTTACAATGCCAAGCAGTACACCACCAAATAACCACTACCAAACCAAATTTTGCAATTCTATCCACCGTATCCTGCAAGAATCCATTTAATTATTACATGCCATTTTTGGGATACAATCCACTTAAAGTGGCGTTACATCCTGAACTCAGGCCCGCCAATTCAGACCAAAATACCTGGCATCATTAAAATCTTTCTTTATATGCTCTCTAGAGCTGTTTTTCAGGCATATCTAATTCCAATAAACCTAGATGATTTGCAGGGTGTTATCTATTAAAAATAGTAGTATAACCACAGCAATGCGGACCAGATTGCCATGAATTATTACATCTGTATTAATATAATTTACCGGGAATTGAGGAGAAGGGCTATTGCCGGATGATCATTCAACCGGAAGAAGGCCTTTTTGTCTGGCTAGTTTCACGATATAGCTCATGGCTTCCTGATATTCATTTCTGATCTCGCCTTCCAGTACCGCTTCTTTAAGTGCCTCCTTTAGCTCTCCCACCAGTTTCGACGGAGGAAGGTCAAAGGTTTTCATGATCATATCTCCGGTGATCACAGGTTGGAAATTTCTAATTTGATCACAGGCTTCAACTTCTTTTACACGTTGTTCCACTTTGTCGAAATTGCGTAGGTACTTCTTTACTTTTTGGTAGTTCTTTGAAGTTATATCAGCCCGGCAAAGGGTCATCAGATCTTCCAGGTCATCTCCGGCTTCGTACAACAACCTTCTGATCGCAGAATCAGTTACCTGCTCATTCACCAGTGCGATCGGCCTCAAGTGAAGCCTCACTAGCTTTTGTACATACTTCATCTTTTCATTGAGGGGCAGGCGAAGGTGTTTGAATATTTTTGGAACCATTCTGGCACCTTTATCTTCATGTCCATGAAAGGTCCAGCCAACTTTGGGATCATACCTTTTGGTGGCCGGCTTGGCAATATCGTGAAGCAGCGCTGCCCAACGCAGCCAGAGATCGTCAGTGTTTTCGCAAATATTATCCAATACCTGCAGGGTATGGTAAAAATTGTCCTTATGGGCATTGCCATCTCGCTTTTCAACTCCCTGTAATAGCGCTAATACCGGGAAAAAAACCTGGAGTAATCCGCTGTGGAATAGCAGCTTAAACCCATAGGAAGGCTTATCAGAAAGGATAATCTTGTTAAGCTCTTCTGTAATCCTTTCTTTGCTTACAATTTCCAGCCTGGTTGCATTTTTTATGATGGCCTCAAAAGTGACTGCTTCTATATCAAATTCTAACTGAGTAGCAAAACGGATCGCTCTCATCATTCTCAATGGATCATCGGAAAAAGTGATCTCAGGATCAAGAGGGGTCTTGATCAATTTTTTTTCGATGTCCGAAATCCCATCAAATGGATCCAGCAACTTTCCATAATCTTCCGGATTGAGACTTACGGCCATGGCATTAATCGTGAAATCACGACGATTCATATCATCATTCAAACTGCCATCTTCCACTAAAGGTTTGCGGGAATTCCGACGGTAAGATTCCTTGCGGGCACCTACAAATTCCAATTGATACCCATTGACGGTCAGCATGGCGGTACCGAAATTTTTGTAAACGGTTACTTTCACCTGATCTGAAAATGATGAGGCCACTGCCTTAGCCAATTCAATCCCACTCCCTACACATACCAGGTCTAAATCCTTTCCCTGCTTTCCCATGATCAAATCCCGCACAAATCCCCCTACCAGATAGGTCGGATAGTTCAGCAGTTCAGACGCCTGACTTACCGCGTCCAGAATACCAATATTCTTAAGTTGTGTAGCTAGATTCAAATCTCCCCGCGCAATTGGCTCAGGAGCAAAATTATCATTTAATTAAATGTCGCCAATAGGAATGGAACAAAACATGGCGTACGAACTGCCTTAGAGCTTATTGGAGAAAGTAGGACAAGGGATAAATTTCTCTTTTCGTTTCTTTCTGTGTTTGCCATCATCTACATTGGCCCACTGGTAATTGATAGCAAATTCATGGGCCCCTCCGGTGTTGGCAGAAAGTTTTGAGACCGTCATATCAAAACTGTAACCAAACTCGAATTGTTTGTATCGCAATCCAAACATAAAGGTTACGGCATCGTGATTGACGTTATCATTGATGTTCTGTTGTATAGGGATCCCGCGATACCACAATCCGGCTATAATTGGATCGTACCTGAAGTGAAGCCCCAGATCTAACTGATCGAATTTGCCCTGTTTCTTATAGATAAAACTGGGTGCAATACTTGCTTCCTTCTCCTTCTTAAGAGGGCCATTGTAAAGGGGAATTCTAACTCCCGCATGCACTGAATATTTCATGGGAAGTATACTCTCCTCGTCCAGCAGGGAATGGTTGGGCTCATTCATGTGGTATATGGAAAATCCCCCCCAAAACTTTTCATTGTAAACCACCAGCCCGGATCCGAAATCAAAGTAGCTGATATTGTTATAAGCATTTCTTATGGGATCGATGGTATCATCAAAGATCCTATTATCTGTAATGTCCAGCTGGTCACCGAAGACCAGTTTATTAAAGTTCAGGTCCCTTATCCCATATCCTATATATACCCCAGGGCTTACTATCCATTTATCAGCCAGTTGTACTTTATAAGAGTAAAGAGCAGCGATATTGGTAGACTTAAGATCAGCCGAACCTGCCTTATCCGTGGTGGCCAAGAAGCCAAACCCACTATTCAGACCTGGTTTAAAGTGATCGTATGAAGCTGCGTAAGTGGAATAGGCTTGAGAGATGGAAGGCCATTGCACCCTCACATTACTGATAAACCGGTGTTGCTTGGTGGTACCGGTAAAGCCGGGATTCAAATACAGTGGTGCCGCATAGTACTGTGAGAAGTGCGGATCCTGTCCATAGGCATCGGACAATCCCAGCACCGCTATCAAGAAAAACACAGCAAGATATTTTTTCATATTCAGGTCAAGTTTATCAACGGAGTAACGTGACATCACCCGTTCGTACCACACTATTACCACTCAAGAACTTCATTTTTACCTTGTACACGTATACATCCTGAGAAGACAATTGCCCCTTGTAGAACCCGTCCCAGCCGGCATTCTGATCTTCTGTCTCATAGAGCAACTCCCCCCATCTGTTATAGATTTCCATATGGAAGTTGGTCACTCCGAATAGCTCCGGGATAAAGGTGTCGTTTTTACCATCACCATTTGGAGTAAATGTATTGGGAATCAGGTACTTACCTCCATCATCCGCATATACAGCCTTTTCTATGGTCAAAGTATCACTACAGCCATATTGGCTAGTTGCGATCAGTGTGATATCGTAAGTCCCTCCTTCCTCATATCTATGGGTGGGCTCGAATTCAGAAGAACTGTTGCCATCTCCGAAATCCCACCAGTAGGAATCTCCGTTTTCGCTGCGGTTGACCATTCTTACTACCTCACCAGGCAGATAAACCACTTCCGGTCTGGCGGTAAAATTGGCCCTGACCTCAGGGAATACTTCAATAATAAATTCCTTTCTCTCCGTTACTACCGAGTCCAATTCATTACTGGCAGACAGGGTTACCGTATATACACCCGGGTCATAATAGGTGTAGGTGGGGTTCTGTTGTCTGGACGTACCAATACCATCCCCGAAATCCCATTGATAAGTACCCGGACTAGCATATTGGGACATGTTGGTAAAATTCACTGTCAACGGAGCACAACCATTGGGTACATCGTAGACGAAGTCGACCACCGGAGGTATGGCAATAATTTCAATGGTATCGCGATATATTCCAATACAGTTGGTGTTTGGATCAGTCACTTCCAGGGTTATGGGATACACACCAAAGGTGGCATAGGTGTAGCTGTTGGTATTGGGATCGGTAGAAAAGTTACCGTCACCGAAATCCCAGCGATAATTCCAGTTATTAGCTGGTGAAATATCAGTGATGCTTACCGTGGCACTTGGCAAGATCTGGGTCTTTGGTGTCACCACGAATGCCGGCTGCAACTGTGGATAAGCAGTAATAGTTTCAGTTTTGGTATCGGTACACCCAAAGCTGTTCTCTACGGTTAAAGATACCTGGTAATCGATCGGTGCCGATGAGTTGTTGATGAATGTATAATTGAAATCCTGCTTGGTATTGTAAACAAAGGCATCATTTACTCCCGGACCGGTTACTCTCCAGGTACGGCTGACAATAGTGGTATCGTTCGAGTCGTCAAAGAATATGGCATCAAACGGCGCACAATCACCGGACATTGGGGTAAAAAATCTCGCGGGAGGTGCCGGATGAACGGTTACGAATTCTTCATCGACGAAAGGACAACCATTAGTTGGCTCAATAGCTCTCAACTCCACTTTATAATCGCCGTATTGGGTAAATTCGTAGCTGAAATTATTGAACAGGTTGCCTGTGGTTGGGGTCACCTGGACCGGGTCATTCAAACCAAAGGTTACCCACAGCTCAAATGTCGTTCCTGCCGGGTAAGTGGCAGTTGAATTGCTGAAGTTCGCCAGGTAAGGTACACAACCCTGGTCATTACCGGCCAGGTCAAGCTGCACGTCAACAAATGGTTTTTTGGGTACTAATAAGGTCTGACGGGTGGTATCGCTAACACAACTTGAAGTGTTGGTTAATACGAGACTAACGTCCACCAGCAAATCTGGTTCGTTTGGTTCTGGTCTCTCAAATGTTAAATCAAAACTATCATCCAACAATGGGTTGTTTGATGGCACTTCCGAGAATTCCCAGTCATATATCAGAACACCTGCCTTCTGGTCAGTTTCCATGGCAAACTGTACAAAATCACAATTTTCAGTGGGAGTAGCAGTGAAAGTAGAAACCGGTACCGGGTGAACGATAATAGGCTGACTGAAAGGCACCACACAACCACCGGTATTCAGAATTGCCGTTAAGGTAACGGTATAGAGCTTTATATTGATACCTACATTGATGAATTGACTGTACAAAAAGGAATCGACCGTTCCGGGTACAGCGGTGGTATCCACCGTTCCTGCACCATCGTCAACAATCCAGTAATAGGTGTTTACGTTGTTGGTGGCATGGAAAATACTATCGACATCGAAGGTAGCACTTACTGGCGCGCAGTTATTATTAAACGGGTTGTAGTCATCTGAAGTAAAACTTATAATTGGGCTGGGGAAAACCGTTATGGAATCGGCAGCGCTGGTGGTCTCACAGCCACTGGCATCCACCGCCGTCAGAGTAACCGCGTACTTGGCGTCAAAATCCGGCGAGGTATTGATAAATGTATAGTTTAGGGTATCTTCAGAAGGTTGATCGACCTGGTCAATCACGGTCCCTGCAGCATCATAAATAGTCCAGGTATATTTATCTATTACCACTCCCGCCGCCTGAGGGGCACTGGTATTTGTCAGGGTTGTGATAAGAGGTGAGCAACCTGATTTAGGTGCTGCATTAAATGTGGCATCGGGCACCGGATTAACCGTTACCGTCATCACAGTATCATCGGTACATCCATTGGCGGACTCCACTTCCAATCTCACTATGTAGTCTTTGGCGGTGGGAAATATATGGGAAATGTCTCCGCTGTTCCCGGAATTTATCACTACATCGGGAGCGCTCAATGGGTTAAAATCGTAATCAAACCACCACCTCCAGGTGTTGATGGTATCCGCTACGAATCCGCTGGGAACCGTAGTAAAATTAGTACTTATATCATCAAAAAACACAGAGTCAGCCGCACACAGAACCCCGGCATTATTGGGAATAAAGCTGGCCCGGGGTAAGGCCGTAATGATTACTACTGCGGTATCAGATGACTGACAATCAGTATCCTTGTCGGTAAGCGTAAGAACAGAATTGTAAACACCCGGCGCGGTATAAGGCTGGGTAAATGGCCCTGAAGAAACACCTATCACAGAATCTTTCAATACCAGGTTCATATTTTCATCAAAAAATTCGAATACATGGGCAGTATTGGGAGTAGCTGCACCGGATTGGTCCGTAAAAGTCACCAGGTTGGTACCGAATTGGTCTTCACAGAAAAATACGGTATCGACACTGAGAGGCTCACTGTTGATCTGGATCTGGGCAATGGGCGCTGCAATGATCTCAATAGTCTTCTGAATCACTTCATTACAGCTACCGGCAGCATTACCATCACTGGCGACTAACTCTATAAGCTTCAGACCCGGATTATCAAAGGTTCTTCTGGGGTTTGTCCTGGTACCACTCCATAAAACCGGATCGGCAGTGGTGGGGCCATCGTACATGGTCCATTGATATCCGGAACTGGAACCCGATGGCCACGATGTTTCATTGTCGAAATACACCTGCTCCCCCGCACAGAACTTATCGGTTACTATCCCGTGCCGATCGTGTTTCTTGGTCAAGAAATCCGGGGTAGGTGCTGCTACCAGTACGATTCTGGCCGTTTCGAATACCGGAAGTGAATCGGGATATGGATTACATTGATTCCAGTTATTCAGGGTGACTTCAAATTCCCGGCCAATATCTGCCACCGTGGTATTTCCCGGCACAGTAACTACACTACTGGTAGACCAGGGACCGGTAAGAGGAGCTGGACGATAGTCTATGGCCCCTGAAAAAGGGTACGGAGGACTACTCCCGGCCACTTGAATACCTGCAATCCTATTACCTGGATTACCGGTTCCATAGATCCACTGAATCCAGCGGTTTTCAATATTGGGGTTGTCATTCTCGTCAGGAGGTACACAATTAAAATTACTGTTATCATCAAAGGTTACGGAAGCTGCATGACCCACACAAACCCGGTATTCCACGGGATCGATGCGTATGTCTCCACCGTTTTCATCGTCGGTATCCCAAACAGTTACAATCTGCTCCTGAGCAGTACTACTACAGATCACACCATTCACCACCAAAAATGCCTCTGGATTATAAGTACACTGATTTCCACCTTCGGGATAGGTATGGGGGACATCAAATACCTCCCATCTGTTGATGGCGGCATTTGTTTCAGCAGCTGGGACCAGGTCGGTGGTACCGTCATCCCAATCTATAAAAATTTGCACCGGAGCACCACCGTGGTTGACTCCGGAATATGACACGTCCCATTCCACGTCAACAGGGGCACACAGGGTCAAGGGAACGATATCGTTACCTTTACCGGTAATCACACAATTTTGAGCTGACAAAGAGCCAGAAACGGCTATCGCACCTGTACAAAACAAGAACAGTAAGAAATGCTTTTTCATCGGCAAGTGGTACCTAATTGATCCTATTACTAGTAGGAGTGACTCAAATCAAGAACCAAATTTTGTGATTTTAGGCTTACTATATTGGCGAAAACAAGGCCAAACAGTACACACGAGATATTATGCAGTATATCGCTGAACGGAATTACCTGTTACATCGATGTTAATTTCCAACCATAGGGATTACCAGGAAGATTAGGTTTATTTGTCGTTTTAATCCTGTCCGGTATTGGAATAGTTAAAATCTAAAAGGTAACCTCCCATGACATTTCATTTCCTAATTAATCTCCGGACCCTGTATAAAACTGAAACATAAGTTGATACTTACTCAGCCTGATCCGCCGAAGCATGCCGGTATGGTGTTCCCGGGTTGATGCTTGAGTAAGTAGAATGGTCAAAAACAAGCACCCCATATTTGGCGGTGACATTAAATTCTGTTATATAAAGCGAAAAATACTTCGTACATTTGTACCCCATAGGTACACATCTTCCGCCTAGCTACTTATGGGATCAACCAAATACGTTTTTGTCACTGGAGGGGTAACTTCATCACTGGGTAAGGGAATTATCTCTGCCTCATTGGGTAAGTTACTGCAAGCCAGGGGGTTCTCAGTTACAATACAGAAATTCGACCCTTATATTAACGTAGACCCGGGTACTCTGAATCCCTACGAACATGGTGAATGTTATGTAACCGACGACGGTGCGGAAACCGATCTTGACCTGGGCCATTACGAACGATTTCTGAATGTGGCCACATCACAGGCAAACAACGTCACCACCGGCAGAATTTACTACAATGTCATAACCAAGGAACGCAAGGGAGACTACCTGGGCAAGACGGTGCAGGTAGTACCTCATATTACCGATGAAATAAAAAGAAATTTCCAGGCACTGGGAAATGATAAGAACTACGATATAATCATCACTGAAATTGGAGGTTGTGTCGGCGACATTGAATCTTTGCCCTTTATTGAGGCCTTGCGCCAGTTCCGATGGGATGTAGGTCCAAGCAACCTTCTGGTAATCCATCTGACCCTGGTACCCTATTTGAGCGCGGCCGGGGAGCTCAAAACCAAACCTACCCAGCACTCGGTAAAACATTTACTGGAAGCCGGGGTACAACCCGACATCCTGGTTTGCAGGTCAGAAAAACGGCTGCCTGTTGATCTTAGAAAAAAAATTGCTTTATTCTGTAACGTCAACTACAATTCTGTCATCCAAGCAATAGATGCTGACACCATTTATGATGTGCCGTTGATGATGCGCAAAGAAAAACTGGACGAAAGAGTCCTTTCAAAGCTGCGTCTGGGAACCAAATCCGAAGTCCAGATCGAATCCTGGAGAGAGTTTCTGGGAAGACATAAAAACCCTACCGATGAAGTTGAGGTGGGACTGGTAGGAAAATATGTGGAATTGCCGGATTCCTACAAGTCTATCTCCGAGGCTTTTGTACATGCTGGTGCGGAGAATGAATGCCGGGTTCACCTTAAATATATCAGTTCCGACACCATCACCGAAGATAATGTAGGCGAGGTTTTAGATGGACTTCACGGCATTTTGGTAGCACCTGGATTTGGTGAAAGAGGTATGGTTGGTAAGATCGAAGCGGCCAGATATGCCCGGGAAAATCAAATTCCGTATTTTGGGATCTGTCTGGGTATGCAATGTGCAGTGATTGAATTCGCACGGAACGTGCTGGGATTGAAAGATGCCGCCTCTTCAGAAATGGAAATCGATTCTAAAAATCTGGTAATCGATCTCATGGAAGATCAGAAGAAGGTTATAAACAAGGGTGGCACCATGAGGCTCGGTGCCTATCAGTGTAAAATTAAAACCGGCACCAAAATTCATCAGGCCTACGGCAAAACAAAAATTTCGGAACGTCACCGGCATCGTTATGAATTTAACAATAAGTATTTGGCCAGGTTTGAAAAAGCGGGTATGATAATGTCGGGTGTTAACCCTGAAACCAACCTGGTGGAAACTATCGAACTAAGCGATCACCCCTGGTTTATAGGCACACAATATCACCCCGAGCTAAAAAGTACCGTATTAAATCCCCACAAGCTTTTTGTTAAATTTGTCAAAGCGGCGCTGGAGCACAAAGGAAAAATCAATTAAAATAGGAGTATCCAAATGGATAAGAATCAAGTCACAGGTCTAATCCTGATCTCTCTTTTACTACTGGGCTATTTCTATTTTGCCCAGGACCTTCAACCACCGCCTCCGCAGGATCCGGCCGGGCCAACCGAGGTGGTGCAAGAAACCCCCGGATCCGATATTAATACCATAAAACCCGCAGACAACCAGTTATCAGACAGTGCTGCCCTGACCTTGCAGCAGGAAAAATACGGAGAGCTGGCCACCGCCATGAATGGAACTGCGCAGGACGTGGTAATCGAGAATGAGGAACTGAAAATCACATTTTCAACTCGCGGTGGTGCCATCAAACAGGTTGAGCTAAAACAATACCAGACCTACCATAAGCAACCTCTCATATTGTTTGACCGGGAAAGTTCGGAAATGTCATTCCAGGTAACTCTCGGTAATAAGCAAGTCGATTTAATGGACCTTTATTTTGACGACTATGAAATTACCGAGGACAATGATACCACTCAATTGCAGTTTACCATAGACCTGGGGGCAGGCAGGCAAATTCACCAATACTACCGGTTGGGGAAATCCTATCAAATGCATTACCATGCAGATCTGACGGAGCTGGGAAGCAATAATCCCACCACCATTGCGGTGCTCCTGTGGACCGATCGCATAAAAAGACTGGAAAGAAGCCTGGAGCAATCCCGCCGAAATACTTCCGTTAACTATTATCTGACCGATGGTACTTTTACCGACCTGGGTGATGGCACCAATGACCTAAAACAGGAAGTAGTAAGCCAGCCCATCCAATGGGTCACTATGAACCAGAAATTCTTTACCGCCGGAATTATTGGCAAAACACCGTTTCAGGGGGCCATGGTTTCTTCGGTGGTAGCCGCCGAAGCGGATACTTCTGTGGTGAAAGACCTGGAGATGGCTGTCAATATCAGTCAGCAGAACCTGGAGCAGGAAGGCTTTATTTACTTCTTCGGGCCCAACAATTATCAGGTGATGAAAAAAGTGACCGAGGGGTTCTCTAAAAATGTTTACCTGGGTTGGACGCCGTTTGCCTGGATAAACAAATGGCTGATCATTCCGGTGTTTAATTTCCTGGAATCCTATATAGCCAATTACGGTATTATCATTATCATCCTGGCCTTTTTTATCAAGCTGATCCTCTCTCCTATTTCCTACAAATCCTACCTGAGCATGGCCAAGATGAAAGTGCTGAAGCCGCAGTTGGATGAGATCAAGGAAAAGTATGGAGATGATATGCAGAAGGCCCAGGCTGCTCAGATGGAGTTGTACGGCAAAGTGGGAGTCAATCCGCTAAGCGGTTGTATTCCCATGTTACTTCAAATGCCCATACTTTTGGCGATGTTCAACTTTTTCCCCAACTCCATTGAGTTACGCCAGGCAGCCTTTTTATGGGCGGATGATCTCAGCAGCTATGACTCCATATTAAACTTACCTTTCGAAATACCCTTCTACGGTGCGCACGTAAGCTTGTTTACCCTGCTAATGGCAGGCTCAACCTACCTGACTACCTTGCAGAATCAACAAATGAATACCATGCAGGGCCCAATGAAATCGATGCAATACCTGATGCCCTTCATGATGATCTTCTTTTTCAATAACTTTTCATCGGGCCTTACTTTCTATTATTTCATCCTGAATATTTTAAATTTTGGTCAACAAGCCATAATCAAGAAGTATTTTATCGATGAAGATAAGATCCTGCACATCATGGAACAGAACAAAATAAGGAACAAAAACAAGAAAAAATCTAAATTTCAACAGCGGCTGGAAGAAGCCATGAAGACTGCGGAGGAATCGAAAAAAAACAGAAAATAAAGCGATCAGGAGCTGGAACACCCATCGACCTTTAGTACCAAACAAAACTCTTTCATCAATGGAACTTACATATTTAGGACACTCCTGTTTTATGTTCTCCTCAAGCCAGGGAAGCCTGCTGGTGGACCCCTTCATTTCCGGAAATTCACTGGCTGGCAGCATTTCACTGGATGAAATTGTGCCTGATTATATTTTGCTCAGCCATGGACATCAAGACCATGTGCTGGATGTAGAGACCATATATAATCAGAGCCAGGCCTCAGTAGTAGCCAATTTCGAGGTAGCCAGCTGGTTTCAGAATCGTGGGTTGGAACGTGTAATCCCAATGAACCACGGCGGGAAACTTAAGCTGGATTTCGCCAGCATAAAGCTGGTAAATGCAGTACACTCCAGTAGCATGCCGGATGGGAGTTACGGTGGTAATCCTCTGGGGTTTGTAATTGAAATGGACGGCCAGTGTTTGTACTTTGCCGGTGATACCGCTTTGCACCAGGATATGAAACAAATCAGGGATGAGTATCGGGTAAACCTGGCTATTTTGCCCGTTGGCGGGCACTTCACCATGGGTGTTGAAGATGCCCTTAAAGCAGCCGATTACGTCGATTGCAAGCGGATTTTGGGCATGCATTACGACACATTTCCACCAATCACCATAGACCATGAGGCCTCGAAAAATTTGGCTGATTCTCAAGGAAAAGAACTAATTTTGATGCAAATTGGAAACTCCATAAAATTGTAATATCCCCTATGGGTAAAATAATCGCCATTGCCAATCAGAAAGGAGGAGTGGGTAAAACCACCACAGCAATGAATCTGGCAGCCAGTCTGGCGGCTTTGGAATATAAGACGTTGGTAGTGGATGCAGACCCACAGGCGAATACCACCTCAGGGGTGGGGATAGACCCCAGATCAGTTTCCTATAGTGTATATGAGTGCATGGTAAATGGGACAGATGTCCGTGATGCCATAGTTGACACCGATATCGATTTTCTGTCTTTGATCCCGTCCAGAATTGACCTGGTAGGAGCCGAGGTTGAAATGGTTAATCTGCAGAACCGGGAAGAAAAGATGAAAGAGGCCCTGTCGGAGATAGTGGAAGAGTATGATTTCGTAATTATTGACTGCTCCCCGTCACTGGGCTTGATTACAGTGAATGCCCTGACAGCAGCTGATTCGGTAATTATCCCGGTTCAGTGTGAGTATTTTGCGCTGGAAGGCCTGGGCAAATTATTGAACACCGTCAAGATCATCCAATCCCGTTTAAATACCAATCTGGAAATTGAAGGAATTTTGCTTACCATGTACGATGTAAGGTTACGGCTGTCCAATCAGGTGGTGGAAGAAGTTAATACACATTTTAAGCAGATTGTATTTAAGACCATCATCCCGAGAAATATTAAACTAAGTGAAGCTCCCGGGTTTGGAGTACCAGCCATCGCCCACGACGCCAAGAGCAAAGGAGCGATAAGCTATTTAAACCTGGCCCGGGAAATTATAGAGAAAAACAAACTGGCCCACTGACCATGTCCGATAAAAAACCAAAAAGAAGAAATGCCCTGGGCAGGGGATTGGGCGCACTTTTGGATGATTCGGTGGTATTTGAATCTCCCGCGGCTCATAGTGTTGCCGGCAGCGGTAACATTGGTGAAATACCCCTTGATCAAATAGAAGTAAATCCTTTTCAACCCCGGTCGGACTTTGACCAGGAAGCCCTGGAAGAACTGGCCGATTCGATCCGCACTCAGGGCATCATCCAGCCGATAACCGTTCGCCAGCTGGACCATCAAAAATATCAGTTAATTG
>JAUIKU010000142.1 GCA_030430675.1 Bacteroidia bacterium
TCATGCGAGCTTACAGGTGTGGTATCGCTTGGTTGTGATGTTTGATTGCAGCCCACAATGGTGAGGAGGGCAAGTGCCATGACACATAAGTTATCC
The DNA here is from genome assembly GCA_030430675.1 of Bacteroidia bacterium. Classification (GTDB taxonomy): domain Bacteria; phylum Bacteroidota; class Bacteroidia; order Cytophagales; family Cyclobacteriaceae; genus SZUA-3. Next base: position 97 of record JAUIKU010000142.1, read on the forward strand.
TTTTTCATTTTGGTTAAGTCTAATAGATGATTATAGATCATTTAAGGTTACTATCGAGCCTCTTTAGCTAATCAGATTGATTAACTGGTACAGGAGTCAATGTAAAGATAATAGCGGCATATCGCACTTAAAGTGAGAAATAAAATGGCACAAATTAGTATTCTCCTTTTTTGCTATTTCCAGAGATTACCTTTGCAAATCCACCGTTTGGTTTCACTTTAGTCGGGCAGTACATCGTAAAGAATATCATACTGGTGGCGGCGTTAGTAACGTTAGGCAAACTGACCAAAACAAAATCAATTCAAGCTATTTCAACCGGCTCAAATTAGCCGGATCTGATTTCTGTTCCCGGTTCGCATGATGGCCAAGGAGGTCTTCGGCTTTTTGTAGCCCCTGGAACCTCTTCAAAACCTGAAAGTTATGTGACAACAAAACGGTGGTGGGGAAAACCAGTTCATTATTTTGGCTGCCAATAAATTCTGCCAGCTCGTGGTATCCTCGTGAAGCCTGAAAATCATAGGTGCGGCCAAGAAACCGTATAGCATTAGTAGCTTCGGCATCGAGTTGCAAACAATAGAATTTCTGGTTGAACAGTTCTGCAAGCTCAGGATCTTCAAATGCTACGTTTTCCTGGATTTTGCAGTATGTGCACCAGTCGGTCCGGATAAACACCATCAACGGTCTTGGCTCTGCTCTCAGACTATCGTCCAGCCGGTCAAAAGAAGTCCAGCGGATCGACTGCCCCTGAGCCGCCATAAAAGTGCCTGCTATCAACCCAAGTACTATGCTAAAGATCTTGATCATTGCCTTAACGTATATCGTACCCCAAAGAATCCTCGGATGCCCTGGTTAGGCGCATATACATAGCTGGGATCGAAGGTCAGGGCATTCGGATTACCAGGTGTGGGAATTACCTGGCCATTATCATCAAATTCTACGCCTCTGTCAAATGGATCAAACGCTCGGGCAATGCTGTTGGCTGGCGGTGTAAAGTTTAGCAGGTTTTTCACGCCCCCGTAAAGCTCCCATCGGGCAAAGCTTTTGGTTAGTTGAATATTCTGTAAGCTATACCAGTCCGAATACTCATCACGATCATCCAGATCTCCCAGCAGTGGCAGTCGCATAGGTCCATATACATTGCCGGTATAGTCCAGGGTCAACCCTATATTTCTGAATTGATAACCTATACTCCAGACTCCGCTAAATCGCTCGGTAAGCAATTGCCGGTAGGTTACTTCTCCTTCGGTTACCGATACATCCATCAGAGTAGCTCCGGTCAGTATTTTCAGGCCGTTAGCCCAGGATAGATCAAGATTTAGTGATACACCCCTGGAAATGGCGTGCCCGTCGAGGTTGCTGTAAATTATCTTGTTCGGGTCGGTTTCGTAATCGGGAAATATGGCATTGGTAAAGTAGGTATAAAATGCGCTGGCATCCATACCCATATACATATTCCCGGAGGTGTAGACTTTTTTCACCACGTTCAAGTTGGCATTCCACGAAGTTTCGGGTTCCAACTCTCCCTCAAATACTACCTCACGGGCTCCAGTAAGCGCTGCATGATCTTCGGTAAACACATTGGCTACCCGGTAGCCATTGCCGGCACTTAGGCGGATGATGTTCTTCTGGTTATGCGAGGTCCATTTGTAATTGATGCGGGGTGATAAAATGCTTCCGTGGATGCTATTGTAATCATATCTTAATCCCAGTAGCAACTTATTTGATTCATTGAAATTGATCTCATCCTGGACAAATACACCCGGTAAATGTGTGACAGAAGGTTTATCGACTCCCGACTTGTCCGCTGTAGCAGGCGTATTATCATCGTAATAGGTATATCGGTAGGCCAATCCAACCATTAGGTCATGCCCGGTTAATGGCTTATTCCAGGTCAATTGACCAAAACCAATGTACTGATGGGCCAGATAACGGGTGTCGCCATAGACTGAATTTTGATCATGGCCATTGGCACTAAACTGAAAATTAATTAGCTCCTCAACCGGTAACTGGTACAGTCCGAATAGTTCCCACCGGCTGGTGTAGATGCTTTCTCCGTACACTTCATCGCCTCCCCGGTCTTCTTTTTTCCAGTTCATTTCGCCCCCCCACCGGTCCTCGTAAATATAGCGTCCCGCTAATGACAATGCTCTATTGCCTTGTCTGGTAAAATTGAGTTTATTGAAAACGGAGATCCGGTTTTGCAGGGTTACGTCGGTAAATCCATCGCCGTTGTTATCAACTGGATTCTGATAATTGAAGTAATTGATACCCAACAATCCCTGGGTTCCCTTCGAAGGCTGGTACCTAATGCCCAGATCGGTATTTACTTCTCCCCAGGTGGTCCCAAAAACATCCGCTGAGATCAAGGGAGCACCTACTGGTTTTCTGGTAATAATGTTGACCAAACCACCAACCGCTTCCGATCCATACAGGGTAGAAGCCGGGCCCTTTACTATCTCAACCCGCTCGATCAGTGATTGAGGAATGCCGGTTAACCCGTATACGGTAGAAAGTCCGCTAACTATTGGCATGCCGTCAATTAATACCATGGTATAGGGTCCTTCCAGCCCATTGATGTGAATATCCCCTGTATTACAAACATTGCAGTTGAGCTGTGGCCGTACGCCGTTGACGTTTTGCAACGATTCGAAAACAGATGGGGTAGGGTTGGCTTTAAAAAATTTGGCGCTATATACCTCAACTGGTACCGGGCTTTCCAGCTTGGAAACTTCTTTCATGGTACCGGAAACCACCACCACTTCATCGAGCGACTGCGCCGATTCTTTCAGCACAAAATTGATGTCAGCCGACAAAGATCCTGCAGTCAGATCAACCTCCCGCTTTGTTGGTTCAAACCCGATTATGGAAGCCACCAGGGTAACTTTTCCTATCGGAACCTGATCAATTCGAAAGACGCCGCTCTGGTCGGTTACGCTGCCAATGGTGGAACCACTAATCCCCACATTGACGAACTCCAATGCCTGCCCTTCCTGTGACGTTACCTTCCCCGTAATGGTACCTTGCTGCTGGGCAACTGCTTCCAGTGACACCAGGCTAACGAATAACAGGGTTATGGATGTTTTTAGGTACATAAAATCATGTACAATATATATGCAAAAATAATAATTTAGACTAATCTAACAAAATTTATTTATCAATGATAACGTGGAGTAGCAGAACTTTTCGAAAGCTCAGTGAGTGTACTACCGGGAAGGTACTAAGGTGAGTGGGTTGAATTACGCTGAGAAGGACCTATTGTGATTCTTAATGATAGAGTGAAATTACCATCCCCAAACCACCAACTCACGCATTACCCAGGGAATGTTATAGGTATGCACTCTGCCAAACCGCTCACCTTCAACGTCTTGTTGCGACTCGGTCAGGGTGATTCGCAGGAATTTCAATTCAGTGGGTGCAAAGCGAATCCTGCTGGGATTCTTTGTGCTATGGCCATTGGGAATGATATCTGTCCATTCATTGCCATCGGTGGACACTGATAGGGTATAGGCATGTGGAAAGGTCTGTAACGGTGGGGGTGACCCTTCCCGCCAGCCACGGCTGACCGGAGGGGATACAAAAGTCAACTCGGCAATGCGGTGTGCTTCAGGCAATTCAATTTGAAACCACATCCCGGCTTGCTGGGTGGTACCTGTGGTCCAGCCCTCATAGGTCAGAGCAGCATCCGGAGAGCCACTGCTGCCCTTGCGTATGCTCTCACTGTGACTGGCCGTAATTTTCCAATTGTCCGTGGCATTAAGTGGTTTGGGAACTGAAGCGTTTAGTTCCTCATAGGTATAAGGTTTACTGCGATCCGCTGTTTCTTTTCGAACCCGTGTTACCTCTTCCGGCTGGATAATGGAGGCCTCATTTTCGAAATTTGCGCGCACAAAGGAAGCCACCGAAGCAATCCATTCATCCGACTGATTGCTCATGGGCGCCATGATTACACCGGTATAGGACTGGTCCTCAATATCACCCGTCATACCGTGTAACATGGTTTTTATAAAATAGTCGGGATGGGCCTGCACCCTGGTGGATCCAATAAAGGAAGGAGCCATTAATTCTCCTGCCGCCACCGGAGTGCCTGCACCCAGCGTACCGTGACAGGTGGCACAGAGCGAGCTGAATATCTCCGCCCCGGCATCCACCAACGCCTGTTCCTGTTCATCAAAATTCGGGTTGCGCCGACCAAAATAGGCACTGATCCGGGGGGGATCGATCACCTGTTCAGAAACCAGCTGCAGGCCGGCATGCTGGGAAGAAGCCAATTCATTTTTGGCTATTTCCTCGGTACCTGCGATTTTCAGCAGGCGGCCGGTCATTAGAGCTCTCATGCGCACTTCTTCATCGGTATCTTTCATCATGCTCAGGTAGTTATCTGCCAGGGAAGTTTCCCCGGCTTTGTAGAGGCTTTCACCTGCCCACATGGCCATTTTGCGCATTCTGGGATTGGAGTCTTTTAGCAGATCGCGGATAAGAGAAACTTTTAATGATCCTATTCCCTCCAGCACCCAAAGCGCATGGAATCGAGCCAGTAAATTGTCACTGCTGTGAACCATGGTTTCCAGTTGAGCAGCTACCGACTGATCTCTGCGCTGTACCAGTACCTGTTGTGCCATGTCACGCCACCAGCCATTGGGATGACTGAGATATTTCAGCAGTTCTTCGGTGGTCTCCTCATACATCCGAGGCCGTGTCTTATCGCGCTTAAAATCGCTGTGTGTCAGTCGCCAGATCCGTCCCAACCCCACCACCTTGTCGAGTTGGTACTGCTGGATCTTTACCCTCAGATAGGAACCTTCCCCGGCCCATTCACCCTCCTGGATAATACCATGATACATATCGGTGATATAAAGGGTACCGTCCGGGCCGGTGGTCATGTCTACCGGCCGGAACAGAGGATCGGTAGAACGGATAAATTCCGATTGCTGTGCCTGATAAGCATTGTGCAGAAGGGTCAGGCCCTGGTTGACTTCAGGGTGGATTTGTCTGACGATACGAGCCACAGGTTCACCATAGAAATACTGACCCCGAAGCTCTTGTGGCAGCCGGTCTCCCCGGAAAACATCATTGCCGGCAGCACCTGACACCCGGTTGAGAGTGCCTTCGGGCATACGAACCGCCCGCATGCCACCCTGCATATCCGAGATACCGTTGAGATCCGCTCCCCAGGGTATATCAAAGCCTTCCGCGAAATTGTCTTCAACTACATAATCGCCGTAATGTACTGGAAACTGAAAGTAGGAAGGCAGACCACTGGCGCCGCCCTGGAACCAGAGTTTGCCATCGTCATCGTGCGTTACCCCCCACTGGGCATGGTTGGAAGCGGTGGGCTCCCGGATAACCCCATCAGGTGTCCAGCGCACCCGGAAGGGATTGATGGTACTGTAGAGCCAGTTGTCCATTCCCCAATAGAGAAATCCCTGTTGGTGCTCCACATTGCCGGCCCTTCCGAAGTTGTCGGTAAAGAACTCCTTTTTGTCGGCCTTGCCATCTCCGTCGGTATCGGTATAGGCATATACATTGTCCTGATTGGATTCCATGGTGAGAATGGTATTGGGCCCGATGGGCAACACAAAGCGCGGGAATACCAGGTTTTCCACAAAGGGTCCACCGGTCTCATAGGTACCGTCATTGTCTCTATCTTCCCAGCGAGAGATCACGCTGATGGGTTCCAGTGTGCCTTCGGATTCGAGATTGAGCATATAGCTGCGAAGCTCCAGTACATACATACGACCATTGCCGTCAAAAGTGATGGCCCCGGGTTGTTCGATCTTTGGTTCGGTCAGTACTGCTTCCATGGCATATCCCTTCGGCAAAATGAAGCGTTTAGCTTGTTTCCTGGCGGTGAGGGGCTTAACGGGAGGCTTGGGTTGCAGGTCTATGCCTTGCCAGTAGGCATTGGTGGTGTCCGCATTAGGCGGCAGTTGCACCACAGTCCAGTTCTCCCTTTCGTTTGAGTTACACCCGCAAAAAACCAGGCCAAGAAGGAAGGTGAGGCCAATGACTGACTTTGCTACTGCCATTTTCTGGAAACGGATTGATTGTCGGAGGGGAAGTCTTCCGGAATGTCCTGGGTAACGTTACCGGTGGCTACCCATTCTGCTCCCCGCTGTAGTGTGGTGATGAAACCGGCGCATTCCATGGAATAGTCAAAATGGCCCAACGTGGTGTGAAAGATACGTCCTTTGCCATAGTTGATGGCCATAAGGGTGGGTACATGTTGTCCCATACCTTTCACTTTAGGATTCCAGGGAGGTGCATTGCCCTCAACATCGGAGTAGGCGGTAGCCAGAATGGTGGCTTGCTCAAAGGGACCTCTCATGCGTTCATATAATTCATCCTGGGTGTGAAGCCACTTTTCGGGCAATCCTTTCATAATAGGATGCTCCGGTGCCCTAGAGGTAATAACAAATTCAAATTCGGGTCCGTGAGATCCACAGTTTCCGGCGGAATAATCCTTTTCGACTACCCCGGCATCGTTGTAATAAACATAAGGCCCGGAGATACTGTCACGACCGCCCCAGGCTCCCAGCCCGATCATTTTGTTGAATTCATCCCAATCGCCCCAGACATTATTGGCGGCATGAACGATCACCAGTCCACCACCGTCGCGGAGGTATTTTTCAAAGGCAGTCTTGGTTTCCTCCGGCCATTGCGGGGAGTTGGCGCCCAGATTTGATATTACCAGATCGTAATCACTGAAATTAACGGAGAATCGAGAGGTTTTTATGGGTCGATCAGATGTGACGTAAGCGGTCGAATCCAGGGGATAGGTTTCGATGAAATAGGTATAGGCCTGTGGCCGGGATTTGTTGTACTTGATACCGAGCCATACGGAATCCATCCGGTGAATGCCCACTTCAAAAAGCCCGGTCTGGTCCAGGTAATCCCGCATCATCATGGTGGTTTTGGGCCATACGTAGTGGTTGTTTTGACCGTCAATGATCAGGGCCTTCAACTTCGAAGCCGGCAGTTCAACCGGAGCCGATACTTTTTTCTGATCCGATGGGCTGCACGCTGTGGCCAGCAGCAACACCACTATTTTCCAGTTTAGTTTGTTCATATTGATCTGGTTTAGTATTTGGTAAGGTGGCTGGAATGCACACACCAAATTAATCGACTATCTGAAGGAAATTTGAAGTTTTCTTAAACTTTAGTCTGAACATTTGGTATTGTCCTCAATTCAAATTTCTTCGTAAAGTTATCAAGAGTAGTCTTTTCATGTTCCGGAGATCTTTGCTGCCTGTTGTATTCCTGCTGGTTATGCTCGATAGTTGTTCTCCTGCTGCAGAAGATGGTGCTGCTCAGGGATCCACAACCATAAAAAAACATGATTCAACAGCGGTTGCGCTATCAAAAAGCAATCGGCCCGATGCCATGATTAAAGAAATTTTCATGACCCATTGTGCGGCTTGCCATGGCACGGACCAATCCGGTGGACGTGCCCCAACTTTGTTTGACCAGAAGCTTCTGGACAAGCACACGGATCAATCGGTGCAGCTCATTGTGTCAAACGGCATCCAGGATGCCGGAATGCCCGCCTTTGCAGGTATTATAAGTGATTCGGAAATATCTCAATTACTGACATTTATGCGCTATGAGTCGGCGCGGTACGCTGAGAAACCGGTGTTTAACCCCTCACCGGATAATTACGTGATCCACAGTGATAAACAATCGTTTCGGATTGAGGTTGTCGCCTCCGGCCTGGAGGTTCCCTGGGGCTTGGCTTTTTTGCCGGATGACCGCATATTGGTATCGGAAAGGTCCGGAAGCCTGCGGATAATTGAAGACGGGCAATTGCTTGCTCAACCGGTGACTGGCACTCCTGAGGTACAGGTAGGGCAGGATGCCGGATTGTTTGACGTGGCGGTGCATCCTGATTACCGGGAAAACGGTTGGATTTACCTGTCTTATGCCGCGACTGTGCCTGGTTATATTGCTCCAAAAAAGCCTGAAACCAGCCCCTCAGGCCGCCCGGTGCTGCCCCCATCCATGACGGTTATTGTTCGCGGCAAGCTGAATAAAAATAACCATTGGGTGGAATCACAGGAACTGTTTCGGGCACCACCTGAGTTATACACCACCTCCGGAGTACACTATGGTTCCCGTTTCGTTTTCGATGGTGAAAATCACCTGTTTTATTCCATTGGTGATCGCGGTAACATGGAAAATGCCCAGGATCTGTCCACTCCACTGGGTAAAATTCATCGGATCAATGACAATGGTTCGGTACCTAAGGATAATCCCTACGTGGGAAGGGAAGGGGTGTGGCCCACTATTTGGAGCTATGGTCATCGTAATCCCCAGGGACTGGCATTTGATCCCCATACCGGGAAGTTATGGTCATCAGAACACGGACCCATGGGAGGGGATGAGATTAACATTATTGCACCTGGGCATAATTACGGTTGGGGAGTAATTACTATGGGCATACAGCGGGGGCTTACCCAGTATAAGGCACCGGGAATGGAACAGCCAATCGTACACTACACACCAACTATTGCACCCAGTGGCATTAATTTTAATTCCGGAAATCGATATCCGGGCTGGAGCAATAGCTTGTTCGTAGCGGGTTTGGCGGGTCAGCAACTACGTCGACTGGAGATCCGGGGGACGCAGCTGGTAGCACAGGAAGTGCTGTTCGATCAATTCGGACGCACCCGTACCGCCGCCTTCGGGAATGATGGTTTACTTTATGTACTGATACAAAACCCCACCGGGTCAGGTACCGGACTGCGGTTATCAGAACCTACCCCGGGAATGGTATTGCGACTGGAACCTCTGAATAACGAATGATTGTGATTAATACTAAAAAAGTGGAATTGTTGTGGAAATTATACTTTAAACGGCCGGAGTTCAAATATTTTTTGATGCACGGTAAAGGTATATTAAAATAAATCGATTATGTTAAAAGACTACCACTGGGATTTAATAGCAATGTGTCGTCTATTCCTTTCGTTTGTGGCTACATTGGGGCTCTTCGCCTGTAAAAGTGATAAGACTGCTTCTTTAAACACCGGGAATACCAGTTCCGTGACCCAGGTGGAAACCTTTGTAGTCCAATCGCAAACTCTGGAAAATTTTATCACCACCAACGGCAGTATACTTCCAAATGAGGAAGTGGAACTAAGAAGCGAAAGAGAAGGCACCATTAGAAGGATCAATTTTGAAGAAGGTACCAGGGTCAGGCAGGGACAAATCCTGGTGCAAATTGATGACAGTGAATTGCAGCCCCACATTCGAAAGCTTCAGGCTCAGCTGGAAACAGCACAGGAAGAATACTCTCGCAAAAAGCAATTAATCGATATCGAGGGTATTAGCCAGGAAGAGTTTGAGGCAGCTGAATTAAAGGTTACCACCCTGAAGTCCGATATTGAATTAGTTGAGGCACAATTAAGAAAGTCGAAAATTACCGCCCCTTTTGATGGCGTAATCGGACTTCGGAAAGTAAGCCAGGGTGCATTTGTTTCGGTAGGAAATGACATTGCCAAACTGGTACAGTCCGATCCGGTAAAGATCGAGTTTTCGGTTCCTGAGCTTCATGCGGGAAAGGTAACGGTTGGTACCGAGGTGCATTTTACCTTGTCCGGATCAGATAAGATTTACCAGGCCACAGTATTTGCCACTGACCCGGTTATTGACCCCGATACCCGCAGTTTGAGGGTGCGCGCCAAGGCCGATAATAAGAACGGTGAACTTATTCCCGGATCCTATGCTGAACTAACAATTAATCTGGCGCAGATCGAGGATGGCCTGTTAGTACCGGCGTTGTCAGTCACACAGGATATCAAAGGGCTAAAGTTGTTCGTGATCAATGACGGTGTGGCGGTAGCCAAATACGTAAGAACCGGGATCCAGAAAGATGAATTCGTTCAGGTAACCGACGGGGTTAATGAAGGCGACACGGTGATCACCACCTCGTTGCTTTCCATGCAGGAGGGCATGCAGGTAGCGGCAAAACCTGGTCAGGTAAGTAAGACAGCAATGCCATGAGTATCTCATCAATAGCCATCAATCGACCGGTATTTGCTACCGTAATTTCCATTGTCATTATGCTGTTTGGTATCGTGGGGTTTTCCTATCTGGGGGTAAGAGAGTATCCCAGCGTCGACCCGCCGGTGGTAACGGTATCGACTAATTATCCGGGTGCCAACGCAGATATTATCGAATCACAAATCGTAGAACCGCTGGAAGAGTCCATCAGCGGAATTGCCGGTATCCGTTCACTCACTTCCTCCAGCAGCGACGGCAGGGGATCGATAAGCGTGGAGTTTGAGTTAGGGGTAAGTATGGATGTAGCTGCCAATGACGTTCGCGATCGCGTTTCTCGAGCAGTCCGTAACCTGCCACCCGATGCTGATCCTCCAGTAATTATCAAGTCGGACGCCGATGCGGAAACCATAATTTCGATAACGGTTAGCAGTCAGAAGCGCACTTTACTGGAGTTGACCGAAATTGGCAACAACATTTTTAAGGAACGGTTGCAAACCATTCCAGGGGTAAGTGAGATACGGTTGTGGGGTGAGAAAAAATATGCCATGAGACTGGAAATGGATCCTAAAAAAATTGCTGCCTACCAACTGACTCCTTTGGACGTAAGAGATGCATTGCTGGATCAAAACGTGGAGTTGCCTTCCGGCAGGATCGAAGGCTATGAAAAGGAAATGACCATAAGGACCTTTGGCCGGCTCACTACCGAAGAGGATTTCAACAATATGATCATTTCGGAGAAAGACAATACCCTGGTGCGATTCAAGGATATCGGGAGGGCCAGGCTGGCTCCGGAAAATGAACGTACCCTCATGAGGGGAAACGGAGGAATGCCCATGATCGGGGTGGCGATGACCCCGCAGGCAGGAGCCAACTATATTGCAATTGCGGATGAAACTTACCGGCGCGTGGCGATTATACAAAAGGAGTTGCCGGAGGACATTGAATTGGGGGTGGCATTGGATAAGACCACTACCATACGGAAAGCCATCACAGAGGTGGAAGAAACCATATTCATAGCTTTCATTCTGGTGGTAATGGTGATTTTCTGCTTCCTTCGTGACTGGCGTACCACTTTAATCCCCGCCATTGCCATTCCTATTTCACTTATCGGAAGCTTCTTTGTCATGTACCTGGCAGATTTTTCCATTAATATCCTTACGCTGCTGGCTATTGTGTTGGCCACGGGTATTGTAGTAGATGATGCTATCGTAGTAATGGAGAATATCTACGCCAAAATAGAAAAGGGTATGCATCCGGTGGAGGCGGCCCACAAAGGCTCTGCCGAGATCGTATTTGCTATTATTTCCACCACCATAACCCTTTGCGCGGTGTTTCTGCCTATCATATTCCTGGAGGGGTTGACAGGAAGGTTATTTCGCGAGTTTGGTATTGTGGTGATGGGAGCGGTGCTGATTTCCGCTCTGGTATCACTGACACTCACCCCAATGATGAGTTCCAGGCTACTTAAAACCAGGGCAAATCCCGGAAAATTTTACCAAAGTACGGAACGCTTTTTCGCCTCTATGATTGGAGGATACGAAACGATGCTTAGAAAATTCATGGTCCATCGCTGGCTGTCGTTCATAATAATTCCCATGACCATCGGATTGATCTATCTAATGATGACCCTGCTTCCCAGGGAGTTGGCGCCACTGGAAGACAAAAGCCGAATACGTATTTACTGTACAGCCCCGGAAGGCACATCCTTTGAAAAGATGGATGACTATACCATGCAACTGGTTAACCTAACCGATACCCTGCAGGAGCGAGAATCACTGATGAGCGTGATCGCTCCCAGTTTTTCAGGAAGTGGATCGGCTAACAGCAGCTTTGTTCGCATTACCCTGCTGCCGCCTGAACAACGTACCCGCAGCCAGATGGAGGTGGTACAGGATATAAACTCAAAATTACCACAGTACAATTTCGCCCGCTCATTTGTAGTGCAGGAGCAAACCATATCCACCGGTCGAAGTTCCCGAAGGCTTCCGGTGCAGTACATATTGCAGGCACCCTCCCTGGATAAGTTAAAAGCAGTGTTGCCGCAGTTTTTGGAAGAGGTGAGAGTGAGCCCTGTTTTCGAGGCCAATGACTATGATTTAAAGTTCAACAAACCGGAACTAAAACTGCAAATCAACCGGGAAAAGGCCCGAGAAATGGGTGTGGTGGTAAGAGATATCGCGGAGACACTACAGCTGTTCTTCAGCGGACAAAGGTTTGGCTATTTTATTTTTAAGGGAAAACAATACCAGGTGCTGGGACAGGCCACCCGTGATAATCGGAATGAGATCCAGGATATCGCCAGTATAACCATACGCAACAACAATGGCAACCTGGTACGGCTTGACAATCTTGTTTCCATGCAGGAAGTAAGCAGCCCTCCTCAATTGTACCGGTATAACCGCTATGTGGCGGCAACCATTTCTGCCTCACCTGCTAAGGGTTACACCATTGGAGAGGGAATAGAGGAGATGGACCGGATCGCCGCCAATCTTCTGGACGAATCTTTCTCCACTGACCTGGCCGGTACGTCGAAAGATTTCGCTGAAAGTTCCGATACCCTGCTGTTTGCATTTCTGTTTGCACTGGTATTGATTTTTTTGGCATTGTCCGCCCAGTTCGAAAGTTTCTTCGACCCGCTGACCATCATGCTCACGGTGCCTCTGGCCTTAGCCGGCTCATTACTGACCCTTTGGTTATTCGACCACTCGTTAAATATATTCAGTCAGATTGGCATCATTGTACTGGTGGGTATAGTGACCAAAAACGGTATACTGATCGTGGAGTTTGCCAATCAAAGAAAAAAGCAGGGCAACACCGTTACAGAGGCGGTCATTGGCGCAGCCGCACAACGGTTCCGACCCATTATTATGACCAGTTTCTCCACCATATTGGGTGCGCTCCCTATCGCCCTGGCATTTGGCGGAGGGGCCACCAGCCGTATTCCCATGGGGATAGCCATCATTGGTGGACTGGTTTTCTCGCTGAGTTTGACCCTGTTTATAATACCGGCGCTGTATGTTTATATGGAGCATCTGGGAATATTCGTAAAGCGCGTATTGAGCGGAGGGTCCTCCGGAACTACCAAGAATTTGGTGACCCCCCAGTCGGCAAAAACCATCGTGCTGATTATGGCGCTGTTTTCACTGAACTCACACCAGGCAGACGGGCAGGAGTTGTCGTTTGAGGATGCGGTTCAGGAGATGCTTGCCAACAACTTTGATATCAGGATTGAATCGAATAATCAGGAAATTGCCTCACGGTTAAATAATGCCGGTAACGCAGGATTTTTACCCACCGTGGATGCCCGATTCAATTATGAATCTTCCTCCAATAATACCGATCAGAGGTTTTTTGATGATAGGGTCCAGCAGGTAGATGGAGCAAAAAACGATGCCATGTTTGCCTCGGTAATGCTAAACTGGACCCTGTTTGACGGTTTTCGCATGTTTGCCACCAAGCGA
>JAUIKU010000362.1 GCA_030430675.1 Bacteroidia bacterium
GAAAATGTGAACCGGGAACAGCCAGTTTTAGGTCTTTAATTTTTCGCACCTGCTCAAGTGTTTGAAACTGGTCACGGTTGGCATCATGAGTAACAAAAGACATGGTGTGATTGGCATAAGGAATGGTAAATTCCAACCTTCCTATGTCATCTAGTAATATTGGCAACCCTGATACAAATAGATCTGCTTTGCCAGCATTCAGATGGTTAGATATCCGGTCTCGAGGAATTTCAACCCATTGAATAGCGATCTCCAGTTCATCCGCCAGGTTATTCATTAGTTCAACATCAAATCCCACTTTGGAACCTTCGACATTGTTAAAGACAAACGGCAGTGCATCTTTATTGTAACCCACCCTTAAATAACCTCTTTGTATAATATCCGATATATTGTTTGGCACTTGATCAATCAATGGTCCTTCATGAACCGGAACCCGGGTCGATACCATATCCATTTCCACAAAAGACTGATATTGGTTATGGGCTTCCATAAATGATTTACCTAACTGGCTTCTCAATGGCAGCAAAATCAGGAACAAAGCGGCCAAACTAAATGCAAATGCTCTGCAAATCTTTAACCAGTTTAACCTGAGCATACCCTCCGTATAGGCAATGGCCATTACCGTTAACGCAAACAAATGCATAGCTCCAAGTACCACTCTAACCCTATCGGTAATGACCGTAGAAATAACGAAGAGTTGAAAACTGTCATTAGGTAATTTCATAAGATCCAGCAGGAAGGGAATACCGGTGATGGGAGCAACAAAACTGCTCAGAATTACGGACCCGCTAAACTGGAGCTTCTCTGCGAGCCCCAGCGAAACGCCTCCAAACCAGGCGGCAAACGGTACAAATATCATGATGACCAGTGTACCCAGGTTCGGGAAAGGATAGGCCAATGGCAACATAAGTTCCGCTGCAGATTCGGTTTGCTTTGTTCGCTTCTTATACTTCTCAAACAGGCTTTTGGTATCTTCTATTAACTGTGGTAGCAGGATAACGATTTTTCCGGTGGCGAATATGGTAATAAGGGTATTCCTGGGAACACTGAGGAAGTCAGTATATTTGATGGGTGTAACCGCCGAAACAATCAAAGGCAGTAAAATGATTACCATTACCAACACCGCCACGCAATAAACAATAATGTAAACCTGCAGTAAACTAAGCTCTGAAAAAGCCACGGTACCGGTAGTATGTGCCGCAATCCCAAAAAGACCCACCGGGGTGAGTTTTACAATAAGTTTATTGGCCTTATTCAGCGCTTCTGCCATAACATCAAAGGCATTGATCAAGCCATGATTCCCCTGTACCAGATTTAATGAAATACCCACAATAATAGAAAAAAGTACCACGGCCGGTACCGCGTTGGCAGCCATTGATCCGAAAAGGTTCGAAGGAATATATATTTCTATCAGATTAAGTGGTGACCGCTCCTGGATCAGGCTGGTACTAAAGAAAGAAGAGGACTCCACTGCAGGAAAAAAAGTGGGCAGCAGTTGGATCATTAACAGCCCAATGACCATAAAAACCAACTGAATGACTATTCCGGAAACGATCAATGGTTTGGACTCATCAAGCTTCAGCTTTCCCAGGTTTGCCAGCAAAGACACCATGATATAAGGGAGCACGGTCATTTGCATCAGGCCGATAAAAGCGTCTCCAATGTATCCCAGAGGCTCCGCATATTCTCCCAGGAAAATACCCACGATGATACCGGCAAAGAGACCAACCAGAATTTGGATGCCCAGTTTACTTTTCATACCAGTATTTAATCAATTACCCTCCTCAACTGCCTGCTGGGCAGCGATCATTTCTTCTTCGGAAAGCCACCCTCCTCCCAGGGCTTTGTACAACTTCACATAAGCATTGAACAATTGTTGGGTGGTCTGGGAAAGGTTAAGTTGCGCTTCAAAGGCCTGCCGCTGACTTTCTATAATTTCCAGGTAGCTGGTAACCCCTTTGTCATAACGCTCTGATGAGAGGAACTCAGCATTTTGAGCAGCCGCTACATGGTCCAGTCGGGCTTGCATTTCTTCTTTTATGGTTGATATTTCCACCAGAGCATCTTCCACTTCCTGGAAGGCTGTTATTACGGTATACTCATACTCATATACAGCCTGTTCTGTAAGGTGCCGTTCTATTTCCACCCTTCGCTTGTTTTTTCCGAATTCAAACAGCGGGCCCAGTAAAGTACCTCCAATGTTAAACAGGGCATCACTATCAGTGATTTCAGATAGTTCATTGCTGGCCACACCCAGCAGACCAGTAAGGCTAATTGCAGGAAATCGTTGAGCCACTGCCACTCCGATTCTGGCATTCTGAGCATGAACCAAACTCTCTACCTGTAGGATGTCAGGTCTCCTTGCCAGCAACATGCTGGGAATCCCCACCGGTATATCAGGGGCCAGTACCTGATCAGGAAGTTCCTGACCAATGGGAATGGGTCCTGGTTTTCTGCCCAGTAAGATGCTTAAGGCATTTTCAGTTTGTGCCA
>JAUIKU010000143.1 GCA_030430675.1 Bacteroidia bacterium
CCATGTCACGGTTCAACTTATGATTTAGCAGGTAGGGTTTTTAAAGATGTACCAGGGAACTCCCACCTTCAATTCGATATATTGTTTTCCTGGGACCAGCTGACCGATCATGATGACACCAACTGGAGCTGGGATGGGTTTTTCACCTATCTATTACTTAAGCCTGGCACTGACATAGTCCAACTGGAAAAGGATATTAACATTTTTGGCAAGGACAGAATGGAGCCCCTAACCGAGAGTAGGGGTATCTCTTCACAATTTTACTTGCAAGCCCTTCCATCCATTCACTTACATTCTGATTTGCTCGGTGAAGCATCTACTAATGGCAGTATAAGACTAGTCAGGTGGCTATCAATTTTAGCAGTTATCATCATGGCCATTGCCTGGATAAACTTTATGAATTTGTCTTCGATAAAACTTATTAAGCGGATAAAAGAAGTGGGAATAAGAAAGATCATCGGGGCTTCAAAATATCAGTTACATAAGCAATTCTTTATGGAAGCATTGTTACTCAACTGTGCTGCATTTATCATGTCATTGTTACTGGTAACTCTGGTTAGTCCGGTGTTAGAAGCACAATTTCATTTTAATCTTCAAGGTGGCATCCTAGCCCAGCCTGATATTCCTATAGGTCTGTTGGTTTTGATGTTACTGGGGACGGTAATATCTGGATTGTATCCCTCGATTTTTCATGGTGCACTCCAGCCTATAAGTGCGCTTAAGAACAGTCCAAATATAAAGTCTGGGATCTCCCTCAAACACGGGCTGGTGGTTTTTCAATTTATAGTTTCGATTCTCCTCATTACCGGACTATTCGCCTTGAAGCAGCAGCTTAAGTTTATGAAAAATTATGATTTGGGAATCGACCTTCAGCAAACTCTGGTGGTGACCAATTTCAAATCACACGAGATCCAAGACCTAGCTGCACCAGCTTTAGTTGATCAGTTGCAGAGATATGCACAAGTAGATAAAGTTTCCCTGTCATCTAATATTCCCGGATACCGGGCGTGGATTGTTCCTAATGGCATCCGAAGGGTCGGGTCAAATCCCGATGAAAACGTAACTCTCCACGTCGTAAGAGTTGATGAAGAATACCTGGATCTGTATGAAACCAACTTTCTATCCGGTGGTAATTTTTTGGGTAATCCTGAAAAAGACTACAAAAGTGCCATTATAAGTGAACGTGCATTGAAAATGCTGGGCTTCAAATCCCCGGAAGATGCCATTGGTAAAACTATAAGTGCATTCAGAAGAGAGTTAGATGTCATTGGAGTGGTTAAGAATTATCATTCAAGATCATTAAAGAAGGATTTTGAACCTTTGTTATTCCTGACAGGCCCAGGACCATTGAGCTTTTTCTCAATAAAACTAAATACAGAAAACAATGCACAAGTATTAGCGCAAATCAAGAAAGCCTATATCAGTCATTACCCGGATCACCCTTTCGATTACTTCTTTCTGGATGAATATTTCAACACCCAATACCAGGCCGATGAAAAATTAAGCGCCTTGATCAGTTTATTTGCCGGGCTGGCAATTTTCATTGGATGTATTGGGCTATTTGGACTCTCTGTTTATATGATCGCTGATCGCACCAAGGAAATAGGTATTAGAAAAGTTTTGGGAGCCTCTTCATATGGTATAGTTAAACTTCTTTCAGGGCATTATATGCAACTGATTTTTATAGCTTGTCTGATAGCAACTCCAATGAGCTACTGGATAATAAAAGATCAAATGGCCAATTACAGTTTTGCTATAGAAATCAGTGTATGGCTATTCCTGGTTCCTATTGTGGTTATATGTGGTATTGTTATTTTAACCATTTCTTCACAGACCATTAAAGCGGCATTAGCTAACCCGGTGAATTCGCTTAGGGCAGAGTAAGTATTCTATTAAGTCCTATATATGGGAACTACTTGGTCATTTTCTTTAGAAATCTGGTTGGGAATAAAACTATCTCTTTTGATTAACCTTGATTGGATTGATCATAGGCATGACCAGTTGCTTTTTAATTCTAATTTACGTGGTATTTGAGTTGAGCTGTGAAGATCAACACCAACAATTTGACAATATTTACCGTCTCAAGATGGATTTGTATGAAGTTGGTCGACGGGTTATCGGGGTTCCCAAAGTTGCTCCTGCCTTGCGACCTTGAGGGGTCAAGCTGTTGAGCCCTTATATCCAGGGGTAGTTGAGGATGTTATGTATGTTCTGGACAATATCACTGAGTTTGAGACCGAACCAAGAATTAAGATGCGTCTGGATTAATATTTACCCACCAGGGTGGGCTTTGATATCCATCACTGCTTTGAACAAGCGAGTTTTATCTTTAGCAGAGATTTCTTTCACTTTCAGCCCATTAGTAAAGGAGCGCTTGAACCTTCCGTATCGGTTCCGTTGAATATTCCACGGTTCAAGTTTGTGGATAGCCACGAGGATTTCCTCTCCCAGATAAATCAGTGCAGGTCTTACTTCAGAATCAAGGTCGGCATAATGATAATCATTGAATCCGTGTTTTCTCCATTGGCTAAACCAATCTTGTTGAATTCGTTTGGCCAAAATGATCTGTTGTTCGAAAAACCGTTGAGTAGAGGTAGCTTCCAACTGATATTTTTCAGCACTTTTCTGACTACTTTCCAGCACTATTCGTTCCCTATCCGTGTCTTCAATGGGTAGTCCATTAATCCATTTATAGGCGGCAACATCTCTCATATGAGATAGTCTTTGATCGACTAACCTTGCCAAGGTGGTGATCTGACTTTGGGTTTCATCAAAACTATCCGGATTCCGTTGGGCATGTGTGGGATGTATCTCTATGATAACTATCATCAAGACCAACAAAACGCTGTTACAAGGAGCAATTGGATTCACTGCAATTTGTTATAGACCAGAGCTAGTGTTATTTTCAGATTCAATGCCTTAATTTATCAATCTCTAATAAACTTCAAAGCAGCTTTAATCCGGTATGATCCAAAACTGGACTTGGAGAAACTTGGTACTATCGCTAATTATAGTCGCTTTATTTTCGGCAGAAGCATCAATATTTGCCCAGCCTAAATTTGTTGAAATCAGTGGTAAACAACAAAGAATATTAGATAGAGGTGAAGGTGAACCAGCGGTTGTATTTGTGACCGGATTGGGCGGTGATATGCGAAGTTTTTCAAAAATCCAGTTCGAAATTTCCAAGGTAACTCGCACCATTTCTTATGACCGTGCTGGGCTCGGTAAATCGGAACCTATTGAGAGCCAGCGATCAATCGATAACATGGTTGATGAGTTGAATGAAATTTTACGTAAAGAAAATGTACCGCCTCCTTATCTTTTAGTAGGACACTCTTTGGGTGGTTACATTTTACGGCTTTTTGTAAATTATTACCCCAAAAAAGTGGCAGGTCTGTTTTTCATTGACCCCGCTAGCGAAGGTTGGCAAGAAGCAAGGCGTGCAATTAGAAGTCAGGAGGAAAGAGCAAGGTATGATAGCCTTCTAGGAAATACTGTCTACAGCAAAATGCCAGAAGGGATGAAACGGGAAATGCAAAGCTCTGAAAGGAATGAAGAGCTGATTAAGGGTGTTTCCGTTCCAAACAATATCCCAGTTACTTTAATAACCTCAACAAGATATTCACAACATGAAATTGATGGTGGGGAAACAAAAGAAGATATAGCTCTTTGGGTAGAACTACATCGAAAAATGATTGAAAACGCTCCACAGACCAGGCACCTATTCACTGATAAAAGTGGGCACAATATACACAGCGATGAACCTGAATTGGTAGTATCAGAAATTCAAAAGATGATTACTCTCATACGATCAGGTGGAAACAAATAAGCCGAGAGCAAGTCAGAAGCCTTTTTATGATGCCATTAGAGTAGAGGTGTCCGATTGAAATAACTACCAAGGGTAGTATGGTTAGATAAAATATTATTCAATTCTAGCACATTATTTTCCAACATTAGTGCGCCCAACGGACATGATTCACCGTATATAATCAGTAGTTATTGTTGCAAAAGAATATAACTCTATTATGCCAAAACAAGCTAAAATTGAACCGGTTCATATTGCAAAAGAAGACTGGATCAGGGTACAAGATCCACCCAAGGGTGTGGTAGAGGGGCATCAGTACGGGGTAAATTGTGTGGTAATCCGCTATAGTGTAGATGCTATCGGTGAGGGGCCCAATCTGCACGTTCATCCCTATGATGAAATCTTTCACATCCTGGAGGGGCGAGCGGAGTTTACCGTAGGAGCCAAAAAATTTATTGCCGAAGAAGGTG
This sequence comes from Bacteroidia bacterium, assembly GCA_030430675.1. GTDB lineage: Bacteria > Bacteroidota > Bacteroidia > Cytophagales > Cyclobacteriaceae > SZUA-3. The sequence continues at coordinate 4,276 of JAUIKU010000143.1, forward strand.
CGGTGGTCATTGGACCTGCCAACGTGCCCCATGCCTATAAAAACCTGGGTCCCGGACGACTGGATTCGGTGGATGTACACTTAAACAGTGAGTGGATCCAATATGATTTACCGCGCCAGGGAGAGAAACTTAGTGCTCCTGAATTGGTATAGCATAAGTGAAGGACAATCAAATCATAAATTATATCATCCAACAACTGTTGGAAGTACAACAGGGAAAGCTGTGGATGGGCGATACATTTGACAAGAAAATCAATTCCATCACTGAAAAAGAAGCCTTCATCAGACCATTACCCAACCTCCACAGTCCCGCTGAACTAATTGCTCATTTAACCGCCTGGAGACGAGATGCCATTCTAAAAATACGTGACGGAACAGGCCAACTTACCGATGATAGCGAGCAGAATTGGCTAGGTAATGACCACCTGAAGAAAATTCGATGGAGCCACCTGGTGTGGGAGTACCAAGACAGTTTGGTTGAATTGATAGAGCTGTTACGAGATAAAAAGGACTCCTTTTTAGAAGAACAGTACCAGGATCAGGATTATCAAGGGACCTATCCCTACGCCTTTGCAATTAATGGACTGCTGCACCACGATCTTTATCATTTGGGACAGTTGGGTATTGTGATTAAATTGATAAAGGAAGGTTAGCGCTTAGGACTCAAGTTGACACTTGTACATTTTGTCCGGCCAAGTGGCTGGGTGCATTTATTAACATGACGGCAAGATATTGTGTATGTGTACTAGTTCTACTGGTTTTTTACCAGTCAGGATTGCATGCCCAGGTCCCAAAAAAACCCGATAAACAATTAGTAAAAGAAACATTCGAGTTGTTTTTTGAATCCCTCAGGAATAAGGACAGCACCACACTTAAGTCTATTATCTACAAGCCCTCAGATTCTCGATGGTTTTTCAGGACTTTTACCGGTAATCACCACAGACTTATCAGCAATGGAGCAAGCAGAGTGGGTGGTGTTATTCGGGAGGTCGGGCCTGAAAATAGCCTAATAGGAAAGTGTAACAATACATTTGACAGCGTTTATGTAAAAGTATTTCATCGCTATGCCACTGTAAGTGCCAACTATCAATGCAGTGTTGCCGGTGATTCCGTTAACCATTCAGGAATCTACACCATTCACTTTCTAAAACCTGACGATTGGAAAATTGAAAGGGTAATTCGGTATATTGATGTCCCCGGTAAATGATCAACCTGGCCTGTTTCGTCTAACAACCATCAATGAAATCCCCAAGATTATAAACGGTATACTCAATAGTTGTCCCATATTTAGCAGCATCCCAGCTTCAAAGGTCGACTGGTCCGCTTTGACGAATTCTATTAAGAACCTGGAGATAAACAGTAGGGCAAAGAATAGCCCAAACAAAAATCCTGGACGGCGATTGCTATTTTTATCGATAGACAGTAATAACGCGAAAATACCCAGGTAGGCCAAAGCCTCATAAAGCTGTCCCGGATGCCTAGGGACATCGTCAATTCGAGAAAAAATAAAAGCCCAGGCTACCTCTGATGGTTTACCAATTATCTCAGAATTCATCAGGTTTCCTAACCGTATACAAACGCCGGCAAGAGCCCCAACAATGGCCAACCTGTCAAATAACCACCAGACATCCACACTATACTTCCTGGTAAAAAGAAGCAGGGCAATAGCCACTCCGAGTATCCCGCCATGACTAGCTAGACCTTGAAACCCGATGAACTCGAATTCCGGATTAAACCGCACCGGAAGAAAAATTTCTATTATATGATCAGAATAATACGACCACTCGTAGAACAGGCAATGCGCCAGCCTGGCTCCTATAACAGTTGCTAAAACCACATAGGTGGTTAATCTATCCAGGTGTTTTGGATCAAGCCCTGCGCCTTTAAATTGGCCACTTAAGATGAAATAACTAAATACAAAGCCCAGGGCAAAGAATACCGAGTACCACCGTATGGCAAAGAAGCCGAGATCAATAAGGATAGGAGAAACATCCCATACGATATAGGTCATATAGCTGAGAGCAAGTTAAAAATCGTGTCCCTAAGATAATCAATGTAACTTCCTATTTTCACTGTATTTCCCTATCTTCTAAATGATGAAGTTCGGTTACTTGTTATATTATCCATTACTTGGTTTACTCGTTACCATTTTCTCCTGTAACCCGGTAAAAGATGAATTATTAGTCAAAAAACAGCCGGTATTGTTGGTGTCAAATGACGTCGTAACCCTGTCTCTGGATAGTGTCTCCCCATACTTTTGTAGCCCACCGCAATTATTTGAGAATTACGCTAATGACAGCACTTATTTGGTTATTAAAAACCATCTCCTGCAGTCCATTGACTTCTATTCCCTTCCTTCAGGCAATCTTATAAAAAGGGTTCGACCTGAAGTCGATGGACCAGATGGGGTTGGTGAATTAACTGGATTTCAGGTCTTGAATCAGGATTCAATATTGGTGGTTTCCCACTACCAGTTCAGTGTCTCCATCATAGATTGGCATGCAAAGCTCATAAATAAGTTATTTGCTCCTGGCAAGACAGTTAATCTGCGCGTTGACGGCAATAAACATGTTTCTATAATCGACTCGATACTTTATCTTCCTTTTGAGGATTTTACCAACTATGGCACCCCAGGTTTTACCAATGACATCAAAACTTTGTACCATGTTAATCTTAACAATGGTTCCTTTACTCCATTAGTTGGCTACCCCTCTGATTACCAGGAAAATGTCACATCGGTTGACTATATCAAGCAATACTCCATCATATACCCGGATCCCGGTAAAAATTCTTTCGTCATTAGCTACCCCCTGTGCCCCAACTTGGTTTTGGTTAGCCATGAGTCGATGGATTCTACAAAACGCGCAGAGATAGATGGATTTGCTCTCGTTAAACCAGTGGATTTCGAGTTGTCTCCCCCTGAACCGATGAACCACGCCACCCACTTTTATAGTAACTTTTCCTACGGAAAAATCGCTTATGACAAATTAAACAAGGTTTATTACCGACTTGCTTGGCACCCTGTGGAAGAGTTGAATTTAGTCAATAAAGATTATGATGAGTTTTTCGAAAATGTAACCAGTAAAAGATCATTTTCGATTATCGTGTTGAATGAAAAGTTTGAAAAAGTGGGCGAACAATATGTAGGGCAGCAACACAATTTCGACCCTAACATGTTATTTGTAGCAAACGGTGGATTGCATATTTATGAAAAAACTGATAACCCTGATCAAATGAGATTTAGGGTCTTTAAACTCCTAGCTGATGTTACGACCGGTTAGCCTTCTCCTAATATTACTGGCACTTGAAATGGTAAATTCTTGCACTTCAGATAAAAGTGAAAGTGCAAGGTTACAAGAAGCGCTAGAAACAGCTTACCAAAAACCAATAGATAGAACCCAATACTTAATAATACCGATGCTGGGATGCAGATTCTCTTTAGAGGAAACAATTGATTTTTGTCGAAGAAATGCCGTCTCTATCAAAAACAGTGAGAATTTGGACGTGATCTTTACAGAAACTCCGGATACCAAAACGCTGAATTTTATGCTGGGAGCAGATCTAGAAGAGATTTGCTTGGTCGATACCAAAAGTATTTTCAGGGAATTTGACTTTTATTTTGGTGGGAACCCGTTGTTGGCAAAATGCGAAAACGGAAAAGTAATCTCAATTGAACCAATTATGCCGGATAAACTGGCTGCCATTTTATCCGAATTGGAAGAGGAACTCAGTTAAGTAGCTTAGCTCCAACCCCTCAGATACCATTTATTTTTTGATCAACCCCTACCCCTACTCTCTTTCAGGTTTTACCTCATTTTCCCAATCCACCAAAAGTGCCTTCAGTTCCTGTTTCACCTGAGGGTGGGTTTGAATTAAGTTGTTTTCTTCTCCTGCGTCGTTTTTCAGGTCAAACAGGTATTCTTCCCACACGGTATCCTGGATATTTTGTATGTACTTAAAATCTTCGCTGCGCACTGCTTTGTTGACGGTTGTCCCTCGTTTTTTTCTCCAATATACCGTTCTGGGAACATTGGGGTTTGACTCAACTGCCTGCCTGATTATATCGTAACCGTCAAATGGTTTTTGAGGCTGGTAATCCACAATGGAAGCTATTGAAGCCGTAATATCCATACTCATGGCTACCTGACTACTAACCACACCCTCGGGAATTTTTCCCGGCCACCGGATGATACAGGGCACCCGGATTCCACCTTCGAAAACCTGGCCTTTGTAGCCCCGGAAATCACCTGCACTGCCCTTTGACGTAGGCCCGTTATCCGAGAAAAATACGATCAAGGTGTTCTGAAGCAAGTTTTCCTTTTCAAGTTTGGCCACTACTTTTCCAATACCTTCATCCAAATTTTCAACCATTTCAAGGTAGGTCTCATGGCTGCCCTCATTCCAGGAATCGGAGTGTTTCTTGGTCATTTCATAATCATGCGGTCCCTGGTATGGCGTATGCGGTGAAGTATAAGGCAAATACAGGAAAAAAGGGGTGGAGTCCTTTTGGATATTTAACCATGCCACTGCTTCATCCGTAATTAGGTCTGTAAGATAATATCCCTTTCTATGGTGCGGGCTTCCTTGTCGATAAAGATCATGCGCTCCCTCCATCTCAATGCCTAAGAATACTCCCTTGGGTTCGGTATGATGAAAATAATCTACCGACCCTCCTATCGGACCCAATGCAAAATCAAACCCGTGCTCCAAAGGACTAAATTCGGGCCTGTCGCCCAGGTGCCATTTCCCGATCAAGGCCGTATTATATCCTTTTTCCTTTAACATTTTGGGCAAAGCGGAAAAACTCACCGGCAAACCGAGCCTGTCCTTATTCGACAATGCCAGCGCTTCATCATATCTACCAACATTTCCAAGTCCAATGGCACATTCCAGGCCACCAACTCTCTGCTGGTATCTACCTGTTAACAGGGCTACTCTTGTTGGTGTACATTCCGGTCCATTGGCATAAAACTGGGTGAACCTCACTCCCTTCCCGGCCAGCCGGTCCAGATTGGGTGTTTTAATATCGTTACTGCCGTAGCAAGCCAGATCACCATAACCGAGATCATCCGCAACAATTACCACGATGTTGGGCAACCTTTCCTGCCCTTTACATACATTACCAGGACCAAGCAAGCAGGTTGTTAAGGCCAACAGCTGTAAAAACAATTCATTGGGTTTCATTGCAAATCTTAGCAGCACAGTCATCACCCCCCCGTTACCTCCCGGATCACCCGCAGCCAGTTTAGTCCAAGAATTTTTTTGATTCGCTCATCGCTGTAACCCAGTTTTTGCATGGCGATGGTGATCTGGGGATAGTCACTAATGTCTTTTATTTCCTGTGGCAATTCAGGCCCTCCATCAAAATCAGAACCTAATGCTACGTGGTCCTCACCCACCAATTTCACACCGTAGTCGATCACCCTGGCCAGCTGGTCCACATGCATCCAGTACGGATCGGGTATGGTTCCATTGAAGGTCATCGGGACTTCTTTGGCAACTTCCCGGTCCACTTCTTCAATATTCCTGGCGGCGAGCTGTACCGTGGCCGGGGTGGTTTCGTTTTGCGCCCGCTGTTGCCAGGAGAAGTATTTGGGATTGTTAAAGAGGCTGCCGAACTGAATGCCAATGACGCCTCCTTTTGACGCCACTGCCCTGGCCGCCTCGTCGGTAATACAACGCGGATGACCTACTATGCCGTAGAATCCACCATGACTGTAAATTACCGGATGTTTACTGGCCTCCACCGTTTGCAGGATGGCATCATTTGACGCGTGAGCTACATTGATGACCATGCCCAGCTCATTCATTTCCGCGATGATTTTTTTTCCAAGATCATTGATACCTCCCCAACGACTGACGTCATTACAGGTGTCGACAAAGGCATTGGTGGTATTATGTGCCGTCAGCTGTATCGACCGCAGCCCCAGGCGATAAAGCGCCCGCAGCAAATTCAAATCACCGTCAAGGTCAAACCCTCCTTCCAGGTCCAGGAAGGCAGCCATTTTACCCTCCCCGTTGATACGCTCAATGTCGGAGGCGTTAAGCGCCAACTCGATCATGGTTTTGTTCTTTTCAATTTGGTCCAGCGCCAGATTTACCACGCGAAAGGTGTTTTTCGTTTCCAGTCTGCCGGGATAATAATGTTCAGGGGTATAAACAGTAAAGAACATTGCGTCCAAACCACCTTCTTTAGCCCGTGGCAGGTCAACGGTCCCGTCAGAATAGCGCTGGCCGATATCTGTTCCCATCAGCAATTCACGGGTCATCACATGAATATGCCCATCCATGACAAAGGCGTTGCGATGAAGCTCAGGTATTTGATTTTGCTTAGCTTCTAGGGAGCCAAGGCTACCAGCCACCGGTGCCGATAACATCGATTCTATGGGAAAAAAACTTCCCGCCAACGGAAGCATAGTAAGGTGCTTTATAAGGTCTCTTCTTTCCATTCACTAATCATTTTAAAATTCAAAGCATTGTTTTTTGGCTTGTACTACTGATCAAATCCCCGTATGTACGGACGGCTGGGCGGCCGTTTTCCCGTGTTGAATTGGGCACCCCGTGTGGTGCGGTATTTTATATTCAGTGCCGGGGTTTCAACCACCCGACCCACGGGAGAATAACGGCTGTTCTCCCAGTTGGATTCCATATAGTGGTTTACGATTCCGGTTGACATTAGCAGCCGTTCTGCGTTGAATGGTTCTTTTTTTGTCACCATCATTTCGGTAATCCAGTGGGGTTGGGCATTGGAGGCATGGTACTGGTCAAAAGGACCGGGCCAGCCAAGCATGGAAATAATAGCAGGTTCCTCACGCCCTTCGATTTCACCGGCGTAGGTCCACCCTACCCCCCGGGCGCCAATTACCGCCGCTTTGGTGCCATCATTATAATCGACAAGGCACATATTTGTGCGGGGGTTTTGCTGAAAATGGCCCGGTTCCAGTTCAAATCTTTTTGCCACTGAGTCCAGCAGCTTACCGGCCCAGGGATTGTTTTCCACCCATTTCCAGGTTTCAGGACCCCGGATGGACTGCACCGATCTGACCCCGGTTTCACTGCCCTGCCGGCGTTCTACAAAAGCCTGAAGCACATCAATGGCATGGAAAATGGCGCCTTCATCCGAGGCGCCTCCAAGCATTACCGAGTGCTTGATGGGTGTATCAATATCAAGCTCTATCTCAGGCTTTCGATAGTAAAACGGAATGGATGACCCTCCGGTCAGGGGAAAGTTCAACTCCCTGGATTTGTCGAACATCCATTTGGCCTCATCCCAATTATAGGACAGGTGCTTGTCGTTAAATACCGGCACGGAACGTTTACTGCGTTCGAAAACCTGGACAACCTGGTTGAAAAGCCACCAGCGCGGCAGCAGCCAGTGCCCTTTGAGATCGGTGGCGTAGTTTCCGTGTTCTCCCACGATTACCACTCCGTCCACCGCCAGTTCCTCACCCCCAAGGGTGAGGGTCTCCGCTACCGTGTCAAAGACTGGGATGTCTTTAGCCCGGCATATCTTCTGGCCCAATTGGCTTTGATCAAGCTGATGAATGTAAACAGACACCACCTCCACCCGGGAAGGATTATAAGCGCCCTGCCACCAATAGCCGTCCAACAATTTAGTAATGATCCAGTCTGCATGTGATCTGGTAGCAGCCCAATAGGTGGCCAGGCAGGCGATACGGGGCCTTTGCTGTGATTTTTTCGGAACTGCCACGGTTGGGGCGCCCCCCATCAAAGCGGTCAAACCAGCTACTCCCGTCACTCCCAGCATTTCCCGACGGGTAAAAAGTGCTTTTGATCCGCTGATATCAGAAGTTGGGGATAACTTCCCCGGCCCAGCTGAATTTTGGGCTTGCCTGTTTGTCATAAGTATCTCGTTCTATTGTGATTCGGAATGAATTCGTCATCTGGTCATTTGGAACAAATTAATACAAAAATTAAATAAAAAACCCCGCATTGCTGCGGGGCTGACTAAACTATTTACCACGTATTGGTCAACTTAAGGCAAGCGCCGTGCCATAACCAAAATCCTTCCTATTTGTACCAATGACCTTCTATTAAGTACGCAGGCGTGCGATTTTGTTCGAAAATGGCCAGTACACAACTGCATAACACCAGTAAGATCAGAAATGCTTTGCACGCTCTCGTACGAAATAGTACGGCGGCGTACATGGCCGGATAGAAATAGTAGCCTAAACCCTCAAAAATGCTTTGGCACACCTATTGTTCGGGTACCAATACTTGAAGAACACTTTTCAACACATTAATCCTAATTTAATGATCTATCACAGTCTGCTACTTATTTATCGCAATTTTAAGCGGTTTAAGAACATCTTTTTTATCAACCTGCTGGGACTTTCCAGTGGATTGGCCTGTGTTATGTTAATATACCTGTGGGTAAGTGACGAATGGGGTTTTGACAAGTTCCATCGACATGGCTCACAATTGTACCAGGTTATGGCAAACCACCATCTATCAGATGAGATCAGTACCTGGACCTATACCCCTGATTTGCTGGCAGAAACCATGGCCGATGAACTTCCTGAAGTAATTTACGCCACACCCACCCTCAACCCGGAAGAATGGTTTGGAAAATTCACCTTGACCGCTGAAGATCAGAGTTTACGCAGCACTGGTCAGTTTGTTGGTGAAGACTTTTTCAATGTATTTTCCTTTGACCTGATTCAGGGAGATACAAAAACGGTATTAAAAGATAAAAACTCGATTGTCATATCCGAGTCACTGGCCCAAAAGCTTTTTAACTCCACCGAAGGTGTGGTGGGGAAACCGCTGACATGGGAACTTCAGTGGGATATTCGCCAGCGGTTGCCTGCCAAAAACTCCATCGAGAAAGCAAGAAGTTCGACTTTGCTTGGGCCAGCTGAAAGCGCGCGATGGTTCGCGCAGATTGAGACTCCAAGAGTTCCACATTAGTAGAGATCCCGTTCTCGTATCTGAGCACCGCAACCCTCAATGCCTCTTCAGCTTGCGTCACATTCTCCTGGGCCACGGCGATAGCTGTCCACGTTGCTGTCCA
>JAUIKU010000144.1 GCA_030430675.1 Bacteroidia bacterium
CCATCCTGGAACCTCTGGCTCAAAAAGACTTAACAGAAGTGCTCCTGGGTATTCAGGATTATTACAACCGGTTGGCCATTGACAATGAAGCGGCCTTCCGAAAATATTTGAGCCTGGTGGTTACCGGGACTTCAAACACGGACAAGAGAGGAGCCCGCCGCAGTGAGACCCTGGCGCTGGCGCTTGAGAACAGCGATCTAAAGTTATCTAAAGCAACCCTGAACAAGTTCAAAGTAGTGGCTACGGTTTTGATGGGTATTGAAGCCCTGGTGGTGACCAAGGACGTTTGCCAACTGGATGACCGGGAAGCCCGCAAGGTGCTCAGCTGGGGACTTGAGAAAGTAATAAAGGGTATGCTGGCCGGATAAACCGCCTTTCAGTCCTCTTCCATCCAGCGCACTTTCTGCTGCCAGTCACCCCTGGTACTGGTATACTCCCTATCGGCAGGCATCCCCAGGTATAGAAATCCCAGTAACTTATCTTCTGGTCCCAGATCGAAAAACGGTTTGGCTTCTTCCCAAAAGGTGGGCCCCCCGGTCGACCAGTAGCAGCCTACCCCATAGGCAGTGGCTGTCAGGTACATGTTCTGCACCGCACAGCTCACCGCCGCCACCTCCTCGATTTCCGGGATCCGCTTTTCCGGGTCACGTTTCATTCCCAGGGCAATAATACATGAAGCCAGTAATGGCTTTTGCCTTAATTTTTGGTATTTCTCCTGGTCAAAGGTCCCGTCATTCAATGCCCTTTGCTTATACAGGCCCGATTGGAATTCCGCGAACTTTTGTACACCCTGTTGATTAAAAACTGTGAACCTCCATGGTTCAGTGAATTTATGAGTAGGTGCCCAGTTGGCATTTTCCAACATTGTTTCGATAATTTCTGTAGGTACCTGCTCTCCGGAATACATTTTGGGGAAAATAGACCGGCGATTCCGGATCAGACTATTAATTTGGTTAAAATCGTATTTCATAAATGACAGCATTGCGTTGGACAAAACTAATCATAGACACCATAACCCTTAATTGATATGAAGGCTTATTTTCAAAAATTGTATGAATACAACCAATGGGCCAATACCGGACTTTGTAACCATCTAAAGGAAATTGCTGCTGAACCGGATGAGGTAATGAAAAGACTTAGCCATATTGTGGCTGCCGAAGAACTCTGGTACCACCGCATAGAAACTTTGGGGTTTGACCATCTGCCCATCTTTGATATTCAACCCCTGAAAACATTGGAGCCCAGACTGGTGGCCAGCGCTCAGCGGTGGCTAAACCTGGTAGCCAAGACCAATGATTTCGAAGTAATCATTGGTTACAGTAATCTGTCGGGTCGCTCCTTCAGCAGTTGCTTGAGCGACATCATGATCCACCTTGCCAATCATGGTACTTATCACCGTGGGCAAATAGCTACTTTACTACGTCAACAGGGGTTGAAACCTTTACCCACGGATTATATTGTGTATTGCAGGGAGCAGAGGGCGTAGGGCATGGAGCATGGAGCATAGGGCATAGGGCATGGGGCATGGGGCATGGAGCGTGGGCATAGGGCATAGGGCATAGAGCATGGAGCGTAGGGCATAGGGCATGGGGCATAGGGCATGGGGCATAGGGCATGGGGCATGGGGCATGGGGCATGGAGCGTGGGCATAGGGCATGGGGCATGGGGCATAGGGCATGGGGCATGGGGCATGGGGCATGGGGCATGGAGCGTAGGGCATAGGGCGAGGGGCAAAGCGCATAGCACAAAGCACAAGACGCATAGCACAAAGTAATCCGTAATTCGTAATTTACGACCTATGACTTCAGCTAAGAAAAAACTCTTCCTGCTTGACGCTATGGCTTTGATCTACCGGGCTCATTTTGCATTCAGCCGAACACCCAGGATCAACTCCAAAGGTTTTAATACCGGTGCCAGCCTGGGATTTACCAACTCCCTCCTGGAAATCATACAGAAACAGAAGCCCAGTCATATTGCGGTGGCCTTTGATACCTTCGAACCTACCTTTCGCCATGAAAGATTTGAGGAATATAAAGCGCAGAGACAGGCGGTTCCGGAAGATGTAAAATCCAACATCCCCTGGGTAAAGAAGATCGTGCAGGGCTTCAACATTCCGGTGCTGGAGCTCGATGGTTATGAAGCCGACGACATTATTGGCACCTTTGCCAGAAAAGCTGCTGCTTCGGGATTAGAGGTTTACATGATGACCCCGGATAAAGATTTTGCGCAACTGGTGAGCGACAATATCTATCTCTATAAACCGTCCTACATGGGAAATGCCGTAGACATAATGGGCGTGCCGGAGGTACTGAGAAAGTGGGATATCGAATCGGTTGATCAGGTTACCGATATCCTGGGGCTCCAGGGTGATGCCTCTGATAATATTCCGGGAATACCAGGAGTTGGTGCCAAGACCGCCGTGAAGTATGTGAAAAAATATGGCTCGGTGGAAAACCTGGTGGCCCATGCCGATGAGCTAAAAGGCAAGCAGAAAGAAATGGTTACCCAATATGGTGACCAGGGTATTCTGAGCAAAGAGCTGGCGACCATCAACGTAGAAGTCCCGCTGGAATTCAACCGGGAAGAGCTAGAGTATCACGGACCCGATAAAGAGGCCCTCTCTGCCATATTCGATGAACTCGAATTTCGCACCCTGCTTAAAAGGGTAATGCAGGAAAAAAGCCCCGCCGAATCTGGTAAAAACGGCTTACAAATGGGACTGTTCCAACAGGATCAACAGCAAGAACAGGACCCGGAATCCGTCCCTGAAACCAAGCAGCGTCTGGATACGGTAACCAGAGATTATCACCTGGTAGACGAACCCGAATTGATACAAAGCCTGCTTCAGTATATGGAGCAACAGGAAGTTATATGTTTACAGGCCATGGCCGATGAAAACGGGGCAATGATGGGACTTGGCATCTGTTATTGTGTACATGATGCCTATTTTATCCCACGGAAATCCCTGGAAACAGATTTTCTGAAAAAACTCGGAGAGATCCTAAAGAGCGACAAGCTGCTTAAGATCGGGCATGACCTAAAAAATACCATTCTGATGCTGAAAGCAGAGGGGTGCCCCATTGGTGCGCCCTATTGGGACACTATGGTGGCTCACTATGTTATGGACCCTGAAACCAGTCATAGTCTGCGAATTTTAGCGGAGATCTACCTTAACTACGAACTTATCGAGGAGGAAAAATTACTGGGCTCAGGCAGGAATAAAAAATCCTGGAGCGAGGTGGAACCCGGTTTGCTTAAAGACTTCGTTTGTGAGACAGCAGATGTTACCTTGCAGTTAAAGGAAAAGATCAAGCTGGAGGATAAGTTGCTGGAGGTATACCGGGATATTGAGATACCGCTGATCGGAGTACTTGCCTCCATGGAATATGAAGGGGTTCGGGTTGACCCAGCGGTGCTGAATGATCTTTCGCAGGAACTTGATCAGGAGAGCCAGAAAGCCCAGCAGACCATTTTTGAGTTGGCGGGAGAAGAGTTCAACATTGCTTCTCCCAAGCAGTTGGGAGAAATTCTCTTCGATAAACTCAAATTGGTGGACAAGCCTAAAAAAACCAGGACTGGTCAGTATGCCACCGGGGAAGAAATCCTGGTAAAACTCGCCGATGAGCATGAAATTGTGCAGTCCATCATGGACTTCAGGGTCTATCAAAAACTAAAATCCACCTATGTGGATGCCCTGCCCCAAATGATCAGTGCCAGGGATGGTCGAATCCATAGCAGTTTTAGCCAGGCGGTGGCAGCTACCGGACGTCTCAGTTCTAATAACCCCAACCTGCAAAACATCCCGATCAGGACCGAAAAAGGACGTGAGATCAGAAAAGCATTTGTGCCGCGCGATCAGGATTATGTGCTGATGTCGGCCGATTACAGCCAGATCGAACTGCGGATTGCCGCATCATTTGCCAAAGACCAACACATGATTGAGGCGTTTAAACAGGGGCGGGATATTCATACCACCACTGCCAGCAAAGTCTTTAAGGTAACAGCTGAGGAAGTCGATGCCAATATGCGCCGTAAGGCCAAGGCGGTGAATTTCGGGCTGATCTATGGCATGTCGGCTTTTGGTCTGTCCGAAAGGCTGAAAGTACCAAGGGGAGAAGCCAAGGAAATCATGGAAGCCTACTTCGATGAATTTTCCGCCATCAAGGAGTACATGGATAAGATCATTCAACAGGCCAGAGAAGACGGGTATGTAGAGACAATCACCGGTAGAAGGAGATACCTGCGGGATATCAATTCCAGAAACTACACTCTGAGAAGCTATGCGGAAAGAAACGCTATTAATGCACCGATCCAGGGCAGCGCGGCTGATATTATCAAAGTAGCCATGATCAGGATAGATCAGTGGATGTTGCAACAGAAACTGAAGTCACGCATGATACTGCAGGTACACGATGAACTGGTATTTGATGTACATAAGGATGAGTTGGAAAAACTGAAACCAGAAGTAGAAAAACTAATGAAGAACGCACTGCCACTGGAAGTTCCCATGGAAATTGAAATTGGCGTAGGCGAAAACTGGCTGGAAGCGCATTAGACGCTTATGGGTTATAAGTGGGGTGGGTTTGAGTTGGTGAGGCTGGGTTTGTGGAATTTTTTGCGAAATTGCAAACGTATTATAATTCCACAGCTATGGACCACATACCTTCTTTGGAGGACATTCATCATGCACACCAGCGTATACGTCCTTTTATCCACAGAACACCAGTACTGACCAGTGAACTGATTGACCGTAAAGCCGGCTGTTCCTTATTTTTTAAATGTGAGAATTTCCAGAAGATCGGGGCCTTTAAAATGAGGGGTGCCACCAATGCAGTTATGTCTCTGCCAGCCACCAAAATTTCCAGGGGTGTAGCCACTCATAGTTCGGGAAATCATGCGCAGGCGCTGGCTAGGGCCGCTTTGAATGTAGGCTGTAAAGCATACATTGTCATGCCTGAATCGGCGCCGGAAGTAAAAATTAGAGCAGTAAAAGACTATGGAGCTGAAATTTTTTTTTGCAGGTCAACCCAGGCAGACCGGGAGCAGACTTTAAGATCGGTTTTGAACGAGACCAACGCCACATTTATTCACCCATATGATGACTATGACATTATCGCCGGTCAGGCTACTGCTGCGGCCGAGTTGATCGAACAAACAGAAAACCTGGAAGTGATACTGGCTCCGGTGGGAGGCGGAGGATTACTATCCGGAACCTGCCTGTCTGCTTCTTATCTCAAAGACGATATAGTAGTTATAGGTGCGGAACCAAGGGGTGCTGACGATGCCTGCCGTTCCTTGAACTCAGGAATGATCCACCCTTCCATCGATCCGCAAACCATTGCCGACGGGCTGCTAACTTCCCTGAGTGAGCGGACCTTTGGCATAATAAAAGACCACGTCCGGGAAATCATCACCGTGGAAGATACAGCAATTGTAAACGCCATGCGTCTGGTATGGGAACGTATGAAAGTATTGATTGAACCGTCAGCAGCGGTGCCATTGGCGGCAGTACTGACCCAACCGGAGACTTTTGCCCAAAAGCGTGTGGGAATTATCCTGTCAGGTGGCAATGTAGACTTCGACAGACTAACCGATCTTAAACCTGAGATCTAATATCTTAGATCGGCTAGCCTTCTTTTTCCTTAAATTCCTGGAACCTGGACTTCACTTCCTTTTTGGGAAAGAAGTTATTTTCCACTGAGGTATCGGCGGTGTCTCCGTCCGGATCTAATGAAATATTAACTACCTCCTTCTCCTTGACAAAGACCTTGGTGACCTTTTTCTCATTGTAGCGCCAGATCTCAGCCGGGATTTTCTCTAATTCCTTGCTGCCATCACTGTAAGTGAATTCGACAATGATCGGAGTTACCAAACCTCCTTCGTTAGTAAACGTGATTTCATAAAAGTTTTGATCCGCATGCTCCTCTATTATGGCCTTATCATCTACTCTTGCCAGGAATTCCCCATAATAACGACTATCGGTGGGAACCACGGAAAATTCCTCAAAACCACCCTCGAAGCTATCGGAATTGTCTTCCGTCTTCGTTTCTTCACCACCGGTAGCTCTTTGCTTTTTATTACTTAGCTTTCGTTCAACCGATTGGTCTGTTTCCTTGATGCGATACCATTTCACCTGGTCAATTCCCAGGTCGACATGATCTGTCGAGTAGAACCAGCCTCTCCAAAACCAATCCAGGTCCACCGCCGAGGCATCTTCCATGGTCCTGAAAAAGTCAGCCGGTGTGGGGTGCTTGAAAGCCCAGCGTTTGGCGTATTCCTTGAAGGCATAATCGAACAGTTCAGGCCCCATCACCGTTTCCCGCAAAATATTCAGAGCCGTGGCCGGTTTGCCATAGGCATTGTTGCCGAATTGCAAAATTTGTTCGGAATTGGTCATGATGGGACGGATGTAGCTTTTATCACCGCTCATGTAGGGCACAATGCTGGATGCCGGCCCGCGTTTAGAAGGGAAGTTTTCATATTGCTCTACCTCGGTACGGTATTGCATAAATGAATTGAGTCCCTCATCCATCCAGGTCCATTGCCTTTCATCACTGTTGATGATCATTGGAAAAAAGTTGTGGCCCACCTCATGGATAATCACGCCTATCATCCCGTATTTTACCGCATCTGAGTAGGATCCATCCTTCTCCGGGCGGCCGAAATTGAAGCAGATCATGGGATACTCCATACCAATGCTGGCCGCGTGCACCGATATAGCCACCGGATAGGGATAGTCGATGGTATATTTTGAATATGTCTGAAGGGTTTTAACTACAGCATCGGTACTATACTCTTCCCACAAGGGGTTACCTTCTTTGGGATAAAAAGACATGGCCAAGGGCCTCCTATCTCCAATCTGGACTCCCTGGGCATCCCAGATAAATTTCCGGCTGGTGGCAAACGCAAAATCCCTGACATTTTCCGCGCTGAACTTCCAGGTACTGGTCCGACTCATATCAGGACTTTTTTCCTTGGACTCTGCTTCCTGTTGTGATACAATGATTACCGGTGAGTCGGCGTTCCTGGCCTGAAGAAACCGGTCATAGGTCTCTTTCAACAGCACGTCCTTGGGGTTATCGAGCGTTCCGGTGGCTGCCACAATATGATCAGCAGGAACGGTAATGGCTACCTGGTAATCCCCAAAAGGCAAGGCAAACTCTCCCCGGCCTAAAAACTGTTTGTTCTGCCAGCCATTTACGTCGTCATAAACAGCCATACGGGGAAACCATTGGGCAATTGTATATACATAATTCCCGTCTTCTGGAAAAAGCTCGTAACCGGAACGGCCACCTATCAGCATGCGGTCGTTTATGTTATAGCTCCATTCAATTTTAAAACTAAACTTGTCACCGGTACCCATGGTTTTGGGCAACTCCACCCGCATCATGGTCTTGTTTATATGGTGAGGCAGGTCATTGCCCTGTGAATCGGTCACCTTATGGATCTGGTAACCTCCGGTATAGTGGTAATCCTGTGAAACCGATAGCAATGACTTGGCGGCAACCTGCTCCCGGATCCTGCTGGTTTGTGTCTCACTGTTGTCCGAACCCGGCGCCCTCATGTTCTGATCCAGTTGTACCCACAGGTAGCCCAGGGGATCAGGTGAATTATTGGTGTAAGTAATGGTTTCCGCACCGGAGATGGTTTGATCACGGTCGTTTAGAGTAACGGATATATTATAATCCGCCCTCTGTTGCCAATATTCATGCCCGGGACTACCGGAGGCAGACCGGTATGAGTTGGGTGTGGGAAGCATGGTTCCCAGCTGTTCGAACTTCTGTTGGTAATCCTGAGACCAGGTTAGGTTGGCGGTTAACATCAGGACTGCAATTGCATATCTTCTTTTCATAAGTCTAATTCCAATAACTTGATTGTGAGATTAACATTAGTGAGACTCCGGCAATGGCGGAAGAAACCACCAGGTTCCAATCTCGCTGTCTTACTCCCAGCACCGTAATCAAAATAAAGGAGACCAGCATGAATATGCCAACAATTATTATTTGACCTACCTCTAATCCTACATTAAAGGCAAATAGTTGTTTTAAAATACTGCTGTCCCTCCCCAGCAGGGCTCTGAGATAATTAGAAAATCCCATCCCATGAATCAACCCGAAAAATAGTGCCAGAATATAGTTGTTGTTAAGATATGAAGCGCTCCTGGTTGATTTGGAACGCACAATATTGGAGACTGCAGTAATAAAAATGGTCACAGGTATCAACATTTCAATCAAATCCGTGTCTACTCTAATGACCCGCAAGGTAGCCAGGGCCAGTGTCAGTGAATGACCTACGGTGAAAGCAGTGACCAGTACCAGCACCTTCTTCCAGTCGGAGACGACATATATGGCGCAGAGGGCCAGCACAAATAAAATATGATCGTACCCACTGATGTCCAGTATATGTTCCAACCCCAACCTTAAGTACATGTAGAACTCATTCATCCTGCGCTGCGTTTATTGATCTATACTTCAAACAATTTGCAATATTAATTCATAATTTTGAATTGCAGGTATTTAAGATATAGGCATGCATGTGATACTTTCATTACTGGTACCGGTATTCCTGGGGTGGATGCACCCGTTTCACATTAGTATATGTGAAATAGAGCACGACGGGGACAGCAACACCTTGCAAATTACCAGCCGCTTGTTCCAGGATGACTTTGAGGTTGCCCTGTTACGAAACGGGTACTCAGATTCATTTTTTGAAAAAACCCCTCATACAGAGGCCACTGAGATACTGAGGGAGTTTTTCAGGGAACAATTGCAGATATCAGTTGATTCCCGGACAATGGATCACAGCTTGCTGGGTTTTGAGATTGAGGAGAATGTGGTTTGGTGTTACCTGGAAATTAAAGAAGTAACGTCCCTTAAGGAAATCACCGTAAAATATTCGGTACTGGTAGATACGTTCAATGATCAGATCAACCTGGCTCACATCAGGTATGAAGGGAAGGTCAAAAGCCTTAAATTTCAAAAAGATCAGTTGCTGGGAACTGCGGCATTTACCAACTGATTCTCCATCTCAAAGCGATAAATGCGATCTGTTCCCTCCCTGTTGGTAGAAAAGTAACCCCGATTAGACTTTGGCTGCCAAACCAATCCAAAATCATCGCCCGGTGAGTTTATAGGGTGCCCCATATTAACTGGAATATTGGATTCTGTCAGGTCGAACCTAAAAATCTCCAGCCCACCCAGACCGCCACGTCCGTTAGAAGAAAAGAAAAGTGTGCCTTCCGCATCGATGGATGGAAATAGTTCATTACCACTGGTATTAACCTGGGGGCCCATATTTACCGGCTTTGACCATCGCCCGTTTTTGAAGTCACTGCGATAGATATCCGAACCGCCAAAGCCACCCGGCATATTTGAGGCAAAATAGATCACTTTTCCTTGCTCATCAACGGCAGGGTGGCCGATGGAGTAATCCTGGTGGTGAAATAATTTCTTGGGACTGGACCAATTACCGGATGGCTTGCGTTCTGCAATCATCAACTGGAGGTTCCTGGTGTCCTCCTGACCTTTCCTGAAGGCACTTCGGGTAAGAATCACCTTATTGCCCCCGTCAAAAAAACTGACCGGCCCTTCGTGAAAAACGGAATTGAGCCGTTCGTCTAGGTATTTGGGAAATCCCGGCTGTTCGTCTTTGAGCGAAACATAATACAGGTCAAAGTATGGCCCCTCAATCCAGGCGGTTACCTTTTTAACCAGGCTTCCCGTACCCCCCTCGCCAACAAACACCAAACCTTCGTCATAAATGGCTGGGCTGAAAACCGCTCCCGGTAGTTCAATTTGTAGCGGTGCTACCTGGTACCTGCTGTCAAATAACAGGTGGGGGTTTTTGAGAGATTTTAACGCAGCAATGGCCCGTTTGTCTCCAGGTCTGGCCTTCAGGTACCGATTAAACCAGGTTACTGCCTGCCGATAGTCCCCGGTGGCACACAACACCGATCCGTAATTGAACATATGTTCCGGTCCCAGTTGACCTTTTATCTGTGCCTGGTGGTACCATGGTGCGGCACTATGGGGTTCGCGCAACAGACGATAGCATTCCGCCAATTGCAATTTTACGTCCGTGTCTTCGGGGTTATTAATGACCAATTTGGTGTACAACTTTGCCGCATGGGAGTAGGCCTGGCGCTCAAAGTAAAGGTCAGCGTGTTGCCGGATACTGTTTTGAGATCGCAGGTTTACATGCTTTCCAATCTGTCCCGATACAGGAGTTAGCGAAAAAAATATCAAAAAAATCCAGAGCGAACCAATTCGTACCATAGCCTTTAGACAAGAAACAGGTAACAATTTACCTATTGCTGCAATTATAGCGTTAGGTAAAAGGCTATACTACATTACCGATGTAATGAACAGCTTGAGAAAAGAAAGGTAACTTATTAGTATTTGGTGATTTCAAACTCAGTCCTGCGGTTAAACTGATGCTGAGCTTCCGTACACAGTACATCATTCCCACAATCGTTCACCAGGTGGCGTTCTCCGAAGTAATATTGAGTAATCCTTTCAGGCGTTACTCCCTGATCAATTAAATACTGGGTGGTTGACTTTACCCTGCGGTTCGAAAGTGCATTGTTATAATTGTCGGAGGCCCGACTATCCGCATGTGAATCCATAGCCAGGTTCATGTGGGGATATCTTTTTAGTAGCGCAACTAACCGGTCCAATTGGGTAGTTGCATCTTCCCTAATGAAAGATTTATCCAGGTCGAAGTAAATATTACTGATGCGAATTACCTGGCCTACAGGTACATGTCTGGAAGCCAGTGAGGCTTGAAGCTCCTCTTCCGAACCCTCAAATAGCGAAACCGTGTCTCCCAGTATGAAGTTTTGGCGTTTGCCACTAATGTTTTCAATCACTAACAGGTCAACAGGTGCTATTTTTTCCAATTCAACCATTACTGTGATACGTTCTTCACCGGATAACCGACCGATGGGCAGTACCACAGTCTTGTCATGATAGCCTTCTTTGCTTCCTTTAATGGCATACTCCCTTTGGGGAAGGGCATCGTATTGAATATGATTGCTTTCTTTTAATACCGGGACTGGCCGGTCTGTAACGTTGTCAACTGCGAATAAAGTACCTCCGATAATGGGTTCACCGGTTTGTTTATCCACCAGGTAAGCATCTACAATAATGCGGTTCAGTACCATGGAGTAAATATCGTCATCGCCGGTGCCACCCTCACGGTTAGAGCTGAAATAGCCCGTTTTACCCTTTTCATCCAGCACCAGGGCAAAATCATCCTTGCTGGTATTTACCGGGTAGCCCATATTGATCACTCCCGGTTCGTCGACACCTACCCAGGATTTGTAAATATCCAGTCCTCCCAGACCACCATATCCGTTACTGGCAAAGTACAGCAGGTTGTCGTGGTGAATAAACGGAAACATTTCATTGCCTTCGCTATTTATTTGATCACCCAGGTTAACCGGTTGAGACCAGACACTATCAAAGGTTGCCATCCAAATGTCTGTCCCTCCATATCCCCCGGGCATGTCCGAAGCGAAATAAAGGGTTTTACCGTCGTTGGTGATAGTAGGGTGGCCCACAGAATATTCATCGCTGTTGAACGGAAGTTCCTTTATGTTGGTCCAATGCTGATCCTCTGATATCTCGGCACTGTAAAGTTTAAGTTTAATAACACCGTCTTCGCTTTTGCCGGCTCCCTGTAAAAAATTGTTCCGGGTAAATATCATTTTACTTCCATCGTGGTAGGTAGTCACCGGCCCCTCATGGAATTTGCTATTAATCTTCTTGCTCAATCCTACAGGTGGCTCAAAGTAAATGGAATCCTTTACTTCGGAATAGTAGAGGTCAAGATAGGGCTTCTGGTCCCATTTGAACTTCTTTTGGATCAGGGCGGGCCGTTCGCGAGATGACGAGAAAATAAACCCGTCCTTATAATAGCTAGGGGCAAAGTCGGCCTCCGGCGAATTAGTAGGCACTTCCTTTATTTGGTAAAGGGAGGAGTCAATATAATAGTCATCACGGTTTTCAATAGCGGTTATGCTTAAGGACGCCCGGGAGTCACCCGCTGCCAAATCGTGATATTTCTGATATTGTTTTTTTGCCTCCTCAAGGTTGCCAGAATATTGCAATGCCTGAGCATAATAGAGATGATGTAATGGATCCATCACGGAC
Organism: Bacteroidia bacterium; assembly: GCA_030430675.1. Classification (GTDB taxonomy): domain Bacteria; phylum Bacteroidota; class Bacteroidia; order Cytophagales; family Cyclobacteriaceae; genus SZUA-3. The sequence goes on from JAUIKU010000144.1 coordinate 12,153, forward strand.
TCATCTTCGATTTGTGAATACCAGGAGGCAGCGCTATCCTGCCGGTTAAGTTTGCGATAACACTCGGCCACTTTTAATCTGAGCGTATCACTGGTAAAGATCCACCGAACTCCGGTAGGAAAAGAACTGATAATGTAATTCCGCCCGCCGCAGTTTGCTGGCCAAATCTACCCCAACGTTGGCCACATGGGGACTATCCCCTAAAATTTGAGCTTTGCAAGGTGCTGCCAAACAGGCTGCTAAAAGTATTGTGATTAACCTTTTCATGGAATAACCTGGTCACTAAAAATACCTGGGGGTAATTACTTTGTTTTTGGCGTATCTAAAGCGATAGTTCACCATCAACTCGTGAGAACCCGAATTAATCCGACTGAGATCAGTGGTATGGGCAAAATCATATGAATACCCCAGTAAAAGCTGATCGGTTAATTGTAACTCGATCAATGCGTTAAAGTCAGATAATGAGCGCCATGAAACTCCCAGCCATAGTACTTCCGAAAACAGGGCATTCAAATTAAGGTCCATTTGCACAGGTGCCCCTTCCACCGCCTTGATCAGTACGTTCGGTTTTAACTGGACATTGTGGGAAATTGGAAACATGTGGCCTGCAGTTAAAAAGTAGTGGCGTTCCTGCCTGGCGTCAGCGTCGATTTCAACCACATCTTCGGACAGACTGTTGGTTACCAACTGGGGCGCTGATAGACCGATATAGAAACGATGCGTATAATAGTATATACCCGCGCCAAAACTTGGCATTACTTTGTTTACCGTTCCCTGGAATACCGGATCGTTGGGCACCTGTGGGTTCAGATCCGTTAATTCCGCGGTATAACTGGTAAACCCAAATTGTAATCCCAGTGAAAGTGTTCCCTTTTCAGTAAAAATACGGTAAGCATAGGCACCATTAACTCCATATTGATCAAATACCGCCAACTTATCATGTATCATTTGTAATCCAAGTGCAATTCTGGCATTTCTAATGGGGGAATGCACAGAAAACGTCTGCGTACTGGGCGCACCGGGCAATCCGGTCCATTGGTCCCTAAACAGCAAAGTAGCACTTAACGACTCATGGCTACCAGCATAAGCGGGGTTCAATGCCAGTCCGTTGAACATATACTGCGTG
>JAUIKU010000145.1 GCA_030430675.1 Bacteroidia bacterium
TACCGCCCAAAACCACGCCCCTGGTGGAACAAAACAGCGATCTGCTCAACCCAATAGATGATGAATCCGCAGCTAAGCCTGTAAAATCAAAGACCCCGGGAAAAGATTCGGAGGAACAGGTACCGGTATCTTTGAGTTCCAGTGGAAAACTTGATAAAAGTAGCGTTGATTTGCCTTTAGCGGCCACCCGGAATCTCCGGGAATCATTTCAACAGGGTACAACCGGCGCATCTGCAGTAAATTTCAATAGTGACGCGGGAATAGGAGATGCCTCCCGCAGTATGTATTCCAGGTCTGACATATCTGGTATCTCCGGTAAGAAGCCTTCAATTGATGATCCATTGCCGGTAATGGTCCCTGCCAGTATCGCAGAAGTGGCCTTAATCAGCAGTTCAACCCCTCCTGTAATAAAAAATGCCAACGGCGCCAGATGGTTTCTCGGGGTCAGCTATGCTCCTGATATCAGTTTGGTGGGGTTTGGTGAGACTACCAACCCGGGTACCAACCTGGCCATTGACCTGGAGTATCGACTAGGCAGCAGATGGAGTATCCAAACCGGTCTGATTTACTCCATGAAGAAATACAAGGCAGCAGGTGATGACTACAGCCCTCCGGAAGGGTTCTGGGACTATGGAAAAATTCCCGAGGAAATGGATGCGGAATGCAACGTTATTGATATACCGATCAACTTACGATATTATTTCAATTCCGCTTCGAAACATCGATTTTTTGCCGGAACCGGGTTGAGCAGTTACTTAATGCTCACCGAAGACTATTACTATGAATACGATTACTACAACCCCGACCTGGTCGATTCCTGGAGCATAAAGAACGAAAACCAGCATTTCTTTAGCGTGTATAATTTTTCTGCCGGATACCAAAGGACCATAGGAAACCGTTTATTTCTCGAAATAGAACCTTTTTTGAAAATACCGTTATCAGGTATCGGATTTGGAGAGGTGGATCTCTGGAGTACCGGTTCCCGGTTTACTTTGAAGTATAGTTTTAGATAATTTTTTAATACTGAATAAATGTTACGCGATCTCAATTTTTATAACACCCAAAGAATATTTCCGGCTCTGGTCATGCTCATCCTTTTTGGTTGTGGCAGTGATGAAGAGCCCTCAATTGACTGTAGTTCATCCAATCTGCAGGCCACTGTGGGAAATGTTACAGAGGCTTCTTGCGGACTTGAAAACGGAGGATTTGATATTACAATTTCCGGTGGTAGCGGCCCGTTTCAATTAACTGTGAGCGGTTCCGGGACCCAATCAGTATCGTCGGGAACCAATAGTATCGAGAATATCGGAGCTGGAAATTATAACCTCACGATACGAGATAACGACAATTGTTCTGCCACTGCAAATGTCACTATCTCCGATATAAATGACGTGGCCATAGAAGCAGAGATGGTAGCTTCAGGTTGTCAATCTTCTGACGGAACCATCACCGTGACCGCCAGCGGTGGTAATGAGCCTTATATGTATAGTCTGGATGGTGGAGCTATGCAGCCGAGCAATGTTTTTACCGGTTTATCCATGGGAGATTATACGGCGCTGGTTAGCGATGCAGATGGCTGTCAAACCAGTTTGACAGTTAGTGTGCTCAGCGGGGTAAGTTACAACGACAATATTACTCCCCTGATCAATACACATTGTGCCATAAGTAACTGTCATGACGGCAGTAACGGCGCGTTGCCCAATTGGACGGACCTGGCCACGGTACAGGCGAATGCTGAGAACATTAAGACCAGGACTGCCGACATGACAATGCCTCCGGCCGGCCGGCCAGATCTGGAAGCTCAGGAAATTCAGGCCATCGCATGTTGGGTCGATGATGGGGCACTTGATAATTAATTCAAAATCAAACATTTACCACAAAACCAACCAATATGAGACCACTTTACCGCAATTCATCTTTATTTTGTGCACTGCTGACTCTAATGCTGGCATCCGCATGTAGCAGTAGTGATGACGGAGGGACCCCGCCACAGACAGTAGATTGCAGTGCCAGCGGGCCCAGCATCACACTTACTGCCACCGCTACAGATTGCGGTGAAGACAATGGTTCCATAGCCATTACGGTTAACGGGGGCACCGGTACCCTGGATGTGACCTTAGATCCCCAGCCACTGGATTTCAATTTTGCCAATAATACCTTCACCGATCTGGAACCCGGAACCTATGACATTGAGGTTACTGATGCCGATAATTGTGCCACTATGGAATCTGCAGTGGTTGGCATAACCGGGGGAGGAGTTAGTTATATGGACGATGTAGATCCTATAGTTCAGGCCAAATGCGCTATAGATGGCTGCCATGTAGCCGGTAATCCACAAGGTCTGCCGGATTATACGGTATTCACGAATGTTCAGGCCCGTGCCAACAACGAACCCGGTGGAATACGCCAAAGAGTGAAAACCGGTGACATGCCAAGAACCGGTAGCCTGGAGGCCACAGAAATAGCTGCAATTCTTTGTTGGATCGACGAAGGAGCCCAGGATAATTGATAATCCTTTTCACCAGTGACATGCTTAAGCGCCGAGTTAACCAATGGATAAGGGGAATAGTATGGTTTGTTTTATTTGGTACTTCTTCCTGTGCTTATGAAAATGAGGAAGAATTATTTGGGAGTAATCCATGCCAACCGGAAGTTATCACCTATAGTGCCGTCATTGAGCCTATTCTGGCGGAGAACTGCATATTATCAGGATGCCATGATGGGAGCAATCCTTCCCTGCCGAATTGGAATTTATTTGAGAACGTGCAGGCCAATGCTGCAGGCATTAAAGAGCGTACTGGCAACCGGACCATGCCGCCGTCAAATTCAGGGAAGATACTGAGCGCTATGGAGATTGACAATATTGCCTGCTGGGTAGATGGTGGAGCACAGGACAACTGACAGATGAAAGGTAATTTTGCTAGAAGACAGGTGAAAGTCATACTACAGGGCAGGCATCGCATAGGGATTATTGTATTGACATTGCTGGGGCTGATGTTTGCATCTGCTCCGGAGGTATTGTGTCAGAAGTACATCACCAGCGGCGCTACAGTAACTTTTTTCTCTGAAGCACCACTGGAAAATATTGAGGCTGTCAATGAAAAAGCCACCAGTATTTTTGATTTATCAACCGGCGAAATTGTGTTTTCCGTTCCGATCAGGGACTTCCAGTTTAAGAAATCACTGATGAAACAACACTTCAATGAAAACTATATGGAATCGGAGAAATATCCCAAGTCAACTTTTAAGGGCAAGGTTTCAGGATACCGCCCTCAGGACGGCAATTATAAGGCCACAGCTATTGGAGAATTGTTTATCCACGGTAAGGCCAGGAAGGTTACGGTATTGGGAGAAGTAACAATAAAGGCAGATGTGTTGACTTTGCATGCAGAATTCCCGGTGAGACTGGAAGATCACGATATTAAGATCCCCAGAATACTTTTCAGCAATATTGCTGAATCAGTGGATGTAACCCTCGATTTTACTTATAGGCCCTATGTTACGAATTAGCCAAATTGCAGTTTGCCTGCTACTACTTTGCCTGGAAGCCAGTGCCCAGGACGATCTGATGAATTTGCTGGAGCGCGAATCCGGGGATTCCACCGGTACGATTTACGCGGAAGCTACTTTTAAAAGCGCCAGGGTAATTAACGGACATTCGGTACTGGTAAGGGATCCAGGTGTGCTTGAAGTACTGATATCTCATCGGTTTGGACGCATTAGTGATGGGATAAATGAATTTTTTGGTCTCGATGATTCAAATATTCGCATCGCTCTGGAATTTGGAATAATGAAAAATCTGAATGTTGGTATTGGTCGAAGTTCCTTTGAAAAGCAGTATGACGGGTTTATAAAGTACAGGTTTTTAAGACAGCAACAAGGACTGAAGAATATTCCGGTTACTGCCGTTTTCTTCACCAGTATGGCTATTAATTCTACGGAATCTCCTCCCGATCAGGATTGGGATTTTACCAACCGGACCAGTTACACATATCAGGTGTTGTTCGCAAGAAAGTTCAGCCCAAATTTTTCCCTGCAGCTCTCTCCCAGCCTGATTCACAAAAACCTGGTGGAAAAACCTGAAGACGACAACGATATATACGCTCTGGGATTAGGGGGCAGGCATAAAATTACTCCCCGTATGGCCATCAATTTTGAATATTTCTACGCTTTCAACTTACCTGAAAACCAGGGTCTGCACAATTCGTTTTCCGTGGGAGTAGATATCGAAACCGGGGGGCATGTGTTTCAATTGCACCTTACCAACAGCAGAGCTATGATAGAAAAGGGGTTTATCACCGAAACCACGGATGATTTTTTTGACGGAGAAATTCACCTGGGATTTAATATTTCCCGGGTCTTTAATATCAGTAAGAAGCGAACCACAAGTTGGTAGTTCGCTTCAACGACTGGTTAACTATTCCTCTTCTTCCTGGCCGGCTGAATAAACCGGTGGAACAACCTCAGCTGACTGGGATCCTTTTGCTTTTTGTTCGTAGTCTTCGGCAATCCGGTCCAGTTTGTCCGCAGCCTTGTTGATCATCTCAGAGGCTGAGTCTGCTGCGGCATCGGTTCGTTCCCTGGTTTTTTCCCAGGCTTTTTCTGCCAGTTCATTGGTGTTTTCTGCTGCTTCTTCCACCGCATGTTTTACAGAATCGATGGTTTCCTTTGCTTCTTCAACTACCTTTTTGGCAGTTTCGGTAGCTGAGTCAGCGGCGTGATGTGCAGCTTCGCTGGTTTTGTGAATGCCTTCACTGGCCAAATGTTCAGCAGATTGTGTGGCGCTTTTGGTAACTGCAGAACCAGCCCTGGTTCCGCTGGAGAAAAGTCTTTTAAATGCGTCTAATAACCCCATGATTAATTGATATTTAGTAGATGAATTATTGCGGTAAGGTAGTGCAATTACCCTAATAATTCAAGTTGGCGGAAAATTCTAAATACTGCCTTTCAAACCGATAATAAAGTTGCGTCCCGGGGCGCTAATTCCCGACGAATAAGGTATATAGTGGACGTTAAGTATATTTTCCAGTCCCAGGGTAAGGCTTATGGACTTGCTGAAGTGATAGGCACCGGAAATATTTAGGGTATTCCATGAAAGAGCGCCATCTGCAGTATATAGATGGGTTTTTTGTTGCTCCGATAATGGCAGGTCTTCAAATTCTCGCTTGCCACTGTATTTTAAGTTGAATTCGCCTTTGAACTGTCCCTGTTGATATTTAAGACCCAGGAATCCAAAGTTGGGGGTGGTGTGCCTAAGGGGTTGTCCCCGGGAATCTTCGCCTTTGGTTATTGTGAAAGATGAGCTGAAACCGAGTTCAGGAGTAAGTGCAAACTCAAGTTGTAAGCTCCCTCCGTAGATATTTGAACTATTACTGTTAACCAGTGCCTGAATTCTACTGTATTCCCCATCAAAATAAAGAGAGTCCAGGCCCTGATAGTAGTAGTTATCCTGCACCAGAGCATTGTCCAGGATGGTATAGAATCCGGTAGCTGAAATTCTGAGCTGGTCATTGATGGACTTGACCAGACCTATTTCCATATTATAAGAATACTCGGGCTTAAGCTCGGGGTTGGGAACAGTAACTATACCGTTGGCGCCATCAAAGATCTTTCCGGCATCATCGACATTAGGTGCTCGAAACCCGGTAGAGAACAGGGCATTTACCTGCCAGCTGTTATCAGGTAACCAAGCTATTCCTATACTACCGTTCAGGGCTCCATGACGGGTATTGAAATCCTGGTAGGCAGAATTACCTGAGGTAGGATCGTGGAAAAGCGCTTCCAGCCAGATTCGATTATACCTCAAGCCTGTGGTGAGGGCCACATTTTTGCTTGGCTGCCACTTGTGGCTCAAGTAGAGTGCAGTGCCACTATAATTCGACCCACCTTCCGGATATCGAGGTTTGATGGAGTGTGAGCTACCTGTGGTTACATTAGTTGATTCTGCTTTGGAATCCACTTTGTTGTGAAACCATTCCAACCCGTAAAAGAAGGTGTTTTTCGAATTCAAATCTTTCTCCAAATCCAGATTGACAGTAAACATGCTGACTTTGTCACTGCGGCTCCGCAGCCAGTCGCTATTAAAATCGCGATCGTTTCTGCTCTCCCTGATATTTTGCAGGGCCACCATCAATTTCGCTCCATCGAATAAAGTGGTCTTTCGGTAAATATTATATCCTATAGCATTGGAAAGCCACTTCTGAGGACCATAGTACCATTCTGCGGATTTAAAATCACCACTATTATCGGTCTCAATCAGGCGATCGTAACGCGGTATATCCGAAGTGGTGCTGTAATTTATGGAATAGCTTATTTCCGAGAAGTTACCAAGTCTGAACCTCACTTTGTTCAACAGGTTTAGTTGACTATACCCACTGAAAACCTGCTCATTGTAATCAGGATTGTCTATTACCTGGTCCCGGTTTCCTGCCATGGGTTGTACATACTGGAACCGCTTTAAATAATCCGGGAACTTAGTGGTGCGTTTATTGCCCATCCTAAGGTGATCATAGTCACTATGGGTAATACTGGTAAACAGTACTACTTTATTTCCTCTTAATGTAAAATCCATATGACCTGTTCTCTCGTTGTTGGCGCTGGAGTACCGCAATAAGGCACTGGCACCCAAGTCGGTTTTGGGTTGATTTAAAAATCCCGGTGATTTTGTTCTAAAATGCATAACACCACCCAGGGCATCACTGCCGTACATGACCGATCCGGGTCCAAACAAAATCTCGGTATTTTCAAGGGTAAGAGGGTCGATGCTTATTACATTCTGTAAATTTCCACTGCGGAAGATGGCATTGTTCATTCGAACCCCGTCAACCACGATTAAAACCGAGTTAGCCGCAAATCCTCTGATCATGGGGCTTCCGCCACCAAGTTGGCTTTTCTGAACAAAAACCTGTCCGGACTGGGCCAGCATATCCGCTGTACTTTGGGGATTACCCAACTCCAGATCCTGGGAACCTATGGAAACGATCCGGTTGGGTGTTTGTTTTTTTTCCTGTTCCCAACGGTTGGCAGAGATAACCACTTCTTCTATTAATAAAATCTTTTGATTAAGCGCTACCCGATACCGTTGCTGCCGTAACAACTCCATGTCGGAAAAGTATGTTTCGAAGGAAGGGTGGTCGATAATAACCTGACCACTAATAAGACTGTCTAAATCCACCTGCCCCTTAAAATCGGTGGTCTTTGAAAAAGTACGCTCCTGGTTGTAAACCAATGCGTCTGCCACGGGTTGCAAAGTACTTTTATCAACTACCGTTATAATCTGGGCGCTGGCAATTTGTACGCAGTGAATAACGACCCACAGTGAACATAGTAATGCTCTTATCAAAGGCAATTGACTTAGGTGATAACCGATCTAAAATAATTAAACCCACGCTCCATGTGTGATTTGGGCAATTTAAAATTACCTTTTACAGGTTTAAAAATACCACATAAACAATGCCAGAGATATCAATGGGGACACTTATTGCCCCATTTAATATCCGGTTTCAGGTGAACCTGGTGTGTTGCGGTTTAATTTGGGAATCTAAGTTGGCTAATATTTGGCCAGGGTGTTATCGATTTCATCCGCATAGGCAAGGATTCCGCCCTTCAGATTATACAAGTTGGTAAATCCGAACTTTTTCTCCAGCAAACTGATGGCATTGGCACTCCGTACCCCGCTTCTGCAATGAACCACTACTTTTTTGTCAGAGGCTATTTGGTCTACCTGGTCTGCTATTTGATCCAAGGGTATCAACACACCATTAATATTGGCGATCTCATACTCATAAGGCTCTCTCACATCGATTAGTTGATATGCTTCACCACTGTCCTTCATATCTTCTAATGCCCTTACTGTTACTTCCTTAACTGAAGGCGTATCATCTGCTTCCTGTCCAATTCCACAAAATTCCTGGTAATCAATCAGTTTTACAATGCTTTCCTGGGTGGGATCCTTATGGACTTTGAGGGTTCTGGTTTCAAAAGTCAAGGCATCGAATAGGAATAACCTTCCGCTTAGAGGATCTCCGATATGAGTAACCACTTTTATGACCTCATTGGCCTGCAAGCTGCCGATAATTCCTGGCAGTACGCCAATTACTCCCCCCTCGGCACAACTGGGAACCAGACCGGGTGGGGGTGGGGTAGGGAACAGGTCCCGGTAATTTGGTCCGGTGTTACCGTTCTGGTCGGTATAATTAAACACAGATACCTGACCTTCGAATCGGAATATAGAGGCATAAACGTTAGGTTTCTGAAGGATCACGCAGGCATCATTCACCAGGTAACGCGTGGGGAAGTTATCTGTGCCGTCAGCTACAACGTCGTATCCGGAGAGGATTTCCAGGGCATTCTCGGAGGTTAGCCGGGTATTGTGTTCTATAAATTTCACATGGGGGTTTAATCCCTTAAGACGCTTAATGGCACTGGCAGATTTAGACTGGCCCACGTCATCTACTGAGAAAAGTACCTGCCGTTGCAGGTTGGTTTCATCCACTAGGTCAAAATCAACAATGCCTATGGTCCCGACCCCTGCTGCGGTCAGGTATAGCAATAACGGACTTCCCAGTCCACCTGAACCCACCACCAGTACTTTGGCATTTTTTAGGCGCCGTTGCCCCTCTATATTGAACTCCGGTATGATCAGGTGCCGACTATACCTTTCAAGTTCTTCCTTGGAAAACTTAATACTCCCCATAATGATCTGATATCTATGCTATACCACCTGCAATTGCCGGAACGATGCTGATTACCGCATCTTCGGTGACCGGAGTTTTTTCATTGTTAAGCACTTTAATGTCCTCATCTCCTAAATAGATTCGTACAAATTGCCTGATCTCTCCGGTATCATCCAGCAGTTGTTTTTTCAGGTCCGGATAAAGTGCTGAAAGCGCATGAATTGATTCTCGAATATCAATGGCTTCCACCTCAATGGTTGCCTGATTATCTGTAAATTTTCTCAATGGTGTTGGAATTATTATACGTGCCATTATTGCTAATTATTTAAAGTTTCAATTTGATTTTCAATTTTAATAAATTCTTCCTTAAACTGATGTTTATGGTCTAATTGCCAGGAAGTTATGTTTTCAATTCTTTCTTTACTCACTGAAAGTATAAGGTATGAAAAGAAGGGTACTGCCTGCTTTAGATCATGCTCCGATGGAATGGCCGGGTGATCCGGGTGACTGTGATAGATACCCACCAGGGTAACATCGTTGGCCAAAGCGTAGCGTTCAGCCTTGAGGTACTCCAAGGGGTCGATTTCAAACCTGCGTCTTTTATCACCCTGTTTGCTGTTAGTGGCCGGCTGTACTTCAATTATTTTTCTGCCTCCCACCTGGTCTTTGCCAAATATGAACCCACAGCACTCAAAAGGATAGGTTTCCATCGCATGCTTTTTCATGACTTCCATCAGGTTCTGGCTAAAGATTATGTTCATTCAAATATTGTTTTAAGAACTTCCGAATACTTCTCTGAACTATCCGGAAAAACGGTGACGATGGTACCGGAATTTATCTGTTGGGCTACTTTTATGGCTCCCACCAGGTTTGCAGCGGAAGATGGACTTACCATCAATCCCTCTTTCAGCGCGATATCTTTCACCAGACGAAGTGCTTCTTCACTGTCTATTTCAAGACTCTCATCAGCTATTTCAGGCTGATAAATTCCGGGGACCAGGGCGGTTTCCATGTGTTTCCATCCCTCCAGATTATGAAGTGCTACATCAGGTTGCAAAGTCACCAGTTGAATCTCCGGATTGAACTCCTTCAACCTTTTTCCCAGGCCCATGGCAGTGCCGCTGGTACCCAAGCCGACCACCAGGTGGGTGATGGCGCCGTCAGTTTGACGTATGATTTCTTCTGCAGTATACTTGTAATGAGCCTTCCAGTTATTGGGGTTGTTGTACTGATCCGCATAGTAATACTTTTCGGGATACTGACTCACCAGCTCTTTTGCCACTTGTTGTGCCTCATCCGTACCACCGAACATGGACGTAAATACCAGTTCGGCTCCATGGGCCCTTAATATTCTTATGCGCTCTTTGCTGGCATTTTCAGGCAGACAGATGGTAACCCTCAGCCCCAGAGCGGCCCCGATGGCTGCATATGAGATAGCGGTGTTGCCGCTACTGGCATCCAGTAGTATTTTATCTTCGGTGAGTTCACCACTGTCTAAAGCATTTTCTATGATATTGAAGGCAGGCCTGGTTTTTACACTGCCACCCAATTGCATCCATTCCAGTTTGGCGTAGATATCCACTGCGGGATGGCTAAACACTCTATTGATCTTGAATAGCGGGGTGTTTCCCACGCTGGTGGATAACGCTTTAATTGGATATTTTGATGTTAAAACTTCTTGTTTTGATTAGTCGATAAATGATATGAAAACTGCAAAAAACTTAATAAAAACAATCTATTATAACAGGGTAAAAGTGGGGTAATGTTTATCTTTCCCTGATTTGCCCCCTGTTTGTCTATGTGTTTTTCACTAGTTTCCTTATAGTTATTCCACGTTGTTGATTAACAAGCGTTGTTTTGTACGAACTTCGCTTAATGTTAGTGGTTCAACAATACTGTTGCGCAACAGTCATCACTTAAATGAAAAACATTGTTAGTGTTTTTTGTTTAAATTTCTCATTTTATAGAAGGGTTTTATGATGAATAAAAAATTATTATCACTAGCTGTTGGAGCAACATTATTATCTAGTGCAGTGCAAGCTGTACCATGGTGTCATAAAGGAACAATAGTTCAGATTGCTGATGTTAGCTGGAGTGGGGCTCAAATAATGGCAAATTTTACAGGAACAGTACCATCTGGTGTTTACGATCCTGAATATTACATCACCTCTACGGCAACTTATAATTATGCAAATACATTTGCTGGCGGCGGCGGTGGATTTGGTGGTTATTCTGTTCCTGGCTCTGGACAGGTTCGTGTTATTCCATATGCTCCATATACTTATACGAATATGGTTGGACCTGGTTATTATTATACGAGTCAAGGTGTAAAGTTTAAACTGGAAAAGTGTTACACCATTCCACCTTTAACCGTTCATCATGAATTAGCTGAAGTCAGTCCTGATATTGGTGGAGGAGATATTGTATTTGATCCTGCGGAAGGAGTTGATGTAATAAAAAAATATTGGCGTCAAGCGATAGTCGATCCAAATGACGATGATGATTATAATCAGCCTGAACGTAAGAAATAAAGATTTAGATTTATAGACAAGTTAATTTAATGTGCAGGTAGGTATGCATAGCTACTTACCTGCATAAATTGTATTTATTGACACAACTCTGCTCAGGTTATTAGAAGTAAGTATTTCAGTTGAAATGAAGTGGTTAAATCAGTAGTGTAGTCAGAAAACAATGACTATAAAACCTTCTGAATGCAATCTAAAAATAACTCTGTCACTGGTCTTTTCCCAACAGGGAACTTAAGTAAATTTAAGCTTTGTATTTTTTCGGCAGTTTTTTATGCGGTGATTTGTTTACCAATTAAAGCTGAAATAGCTAATACAGATATTTGTTTAATGAAATACTCGGATATTTCTTTGCAAATTAGCAATTGTGAAAATACTCTTGAAAATTTGAATAACAATAACCAGTCTTTAAACATCAATGAAGATTTAATCAATACTCGATTGAAACTGATAGAGCTGTACACCAAACAGGGAGATTTTTTTAAAGCTCGCCGATTAATTTCTACTTTAGATAACGAAGCTCAATCTGAGTTTTCATTCTTACAGAAATTTAATTTTTTACGTCGAAAAGGTATTCTCTTTTATCGGCAGGGAGAACTACCTAAAGCGTTAAATGCTTTCAATCAAGCGGTTGAGTTGGCACAAGCTCAAAATATCTCTGAACAATTAGCTAAAGCATTGTCGGATGTTGGAACGGCTCACTTAGCAATGATGCAGTATCCTGAAGCACTTCAAGCTTATCAACAAAGTTTGAAGCTGAAAGAAGTAGAAGCTTCACCAGATAGTATTGCTGTAACTTTAAATAATCTGGGAACAGTTTATCGAAAAATGGCTGACTGGAATCAAGCTGCTTATTATTATGTGAGAACGATAAAGTTATACTCTCAGGTAAATAATTTAGCTGGCGTTGCCCACACTCAGGAAAATTTGGGGATTATTTTTTTACAGCAAGGCGATGCAGATAAAGCGATTGGAGTCTTTTCTGAGTCATTGAGTTTTTTTAAAGAAAAAAAGAATCTTCATGCTTGTTTACGCTTATCAATATTACTGGGGAGAGCTTATTTAAAACAAGATGAAGTTCAAATGGCTGAAGACTTTCTACAGCAAGCCGAGCAATTAGAGTTGCAGTTAGGAACGAGCGATCAATCAACATTATTAAAACTAAGTTTAGGTGAATTATTGATAGAAAAAGGTTCTTTCCAGCAAGCTGAATCGTTGTTATTGACGGGGTTGGACTTTTCGCAGAAGCAGAATGATAAGAATAATGAGATTAACTTGCTGCAAGCACTAGTAAAAAATGCACAAAAATTTAAGCAGTGGGAGAAAGCATTACTTTATCAACAACAGCTGACAGAAAAAAAAATTGCTAACTATCAAAGTAATTTTGTTGAATCTTTAGCGCAAAAAAGAGCTGGCTTTGAGTATGAACAACAGCTTAAAGAAATAAAGTTGTTAAGCAAAAATAATCAAATAAAACAACTTGAGTTAGTCAACAAAAAAAGTCAGTTTTTTATGGTGGTACTTTCCTTAATTATAATTATTTTCATCGCAAGTTTTTTTATATTGGTACTCTGGAAAAAGCGTCGTCAACTAAAGTTAGCTTTGGCTAAAGAAATGGAGTTTCATCACCAACAAGTTTTAGAGTTAGGAGCAAGTTACAGCTCTCTAAAAATGGCATTTGGACAGTTTAATCAG
>JAUIKU010000363.1 GCA_030430675.1 Bacteroidia bacterium
ATATGAGGCATCTCTATGTCCAGAAATAGTAAATCAATTGCATGCTGCCGTAAATAGGTTTTGGCTTCCAATGTCCTGGTAAAAGTACGCTCCAATTGAATAAAAGAGACCTGTTGGCAGTAACCTCTCAGGACTTCCAGAGGCAATGGCTCATCATCAACAGCGATAGCTCTTATCATATCAGTTCAATGGATAGTGTAACTTCAAATCTCTCTTTAGATTCATTGATTGACAACCTGTGATTTGAGGGGTATAGTATGTTTAACCTGGATTTGGCATTTTCTATACCCCGGCCACTTTTTTCATGTTTAAGTAGCCTATTGCGCACCTTCTTATTGACTACCTTCAAAAAAAGCCGATTTCCATCAACGGTAATACCAATATTGATTTCCCCATCCTTGTCGGGATTTACACCATGCTTAAAAGCATTTTCAATAAATGGAATCAGAATTAAGGGGGCAATTTTCTGCCCTTTAGTGGTACCGGTTACCTGGTAAGATAACTTTGTATGCTTATCAAGCCGCATTTTTTGTAGCTGAACATAATCATTGACATACTGTAACTCTTTCTCCAATGCTACAAACTGGTGGTTGATATTTTCCACAGTGTATCTCATTAGACCGGAAAGCTGTAAAATATTAGAGGCGGTTGCAGGTGCGTTGTCCTTCAACGCTTTAGCATATATGGCATTAAGTGTATTAAACAGAAAATGGGGGTTTATCTGATTTTTCAAGGAGTTTAGTTCGATTTGGTTTTTCAACCTTTCCACTTTAAATAACCGCTCCCTAACCCTTATTAAAATTGAAAACAATACCACTGATAAAAACAGCAGAATATTATGCATATTCTGCTTGATGATGGAGAACACACCTCCGGATGGTCTGTGGCCACCTCTCAGCGGTGGTGGTCCGGGCAAATCTTGCCAGGGTGCATGACCAGTCAACATTGATGGTAAAAATATTATTACCAGAAAAGCGACACTGATAATCAAAACGTAAGTCAGATACTTCTTCTCCAGGAAGATACCCGGAAGGAATTTGTAGTAGTTGATGTAGAAAAAGCAGACCATTAAGAAATTTGCAATAAAATCCCGGATGGTAGGCAGTGCGAATAAATACTCCTCTCCCGGTGGATGGGGGGATATCAGAACTGGTAAACTTATGAAGCAAAGAATACCAATTATGTGCCAGCCGATATACTTCTTTTGATGCTTGCCCATCTTTAACATACCAGGGTAATCGCCAATACTTAACTAAAGCGCTTACAAACTTAACAGTTTAAGGAGTATCACGGAGCAAATTCAATCATCATCAGAATTGCATCATTAGAAAGCGACTCAAATTCCAATATACTCTGCCGGGTCAGGGCCAGACCATCAGATTTCTCCAACAGGCAATTTTCCAGCTCGAAGGCTCCTTCCACAGCGTAGGCAAAAATATCTACTTTTTCCTGTGGTTTGTAAAGGTAATTGGTACGACCGTCGAATTTGCCCAGCATAACCCTCCAATGCCCCACTGCGCTTGACCAGGACCAATGTATCAATTGCATTCGATTCTGATGTTGACTTAGTGAAAACCGGGCCTTATGTTTTTCCAATGGGTCTTCTGCGGCAATTCCGATCTGCAAAAAGTGGTTTGGCAATACAGGGTGGGGATTGGAAATATTATACTCTGTGTTTTCAGGTATAAAAGCCCGCAAAGATTCGCCCACGCCTACCTTCTGGTCATCCGAGAATACAAATTCCCCCACCAGGGGGATCAGGATAACCCACATAGCATTCAAGTACTGTTGACAATGGCTATAACCTGCTTTAAGTGTAGTCTCCTTGACCAGTTGCAAACTGGGAAACGGCGCCAGCTCAGGATTCCAGGGGGCAATGGTGTGCTTTTCGTGGTAGCTGGGTAATTTGGCGTGGCTGGAACGAAAATCAGAACGATAAATTCTTGGTGACACAGTTAATCCGTGATATTCATTCATCACTGCAGTTTTAAGTGTTAGACTACAATGGAGTGAGTCAGTGCAAATCCCTCAGATATACTACCGGAGATGTTGGAGAGTTCTGAAGCCACACCATCTGAAAAGACATTGTCAACGGCATTGGTGGTATACCCATTCATACCCTTGGTATAACCGTAGTCGGAGGCTGCGTTTACCTGGTTTACTGCACTGTTGGTGCCTTCCGGAAAAGCGATTTGTGTCACCAGCAACGACCGGCCACCGGCACTGTATATGTGTACATGTATATGAGTGGATCTCCCGTTGTACCACCCCGGAAAAATTGAAGTAAAGGCAACTTTACCGTTGGAATCCGTGACTTGGCGGCCACGTAAAAAGTGAAGATTGGTAAAATTTTCCGACTGCATACC
>JAUIKU010000146.1 GCA_030430675.1 Bacteroidia bacterium
TCTGGACAAAACCCAGAAGCTCAATACCATTATTAAACCATTTATCTTAAGGCGGAACAAGTCACAAGTGGCCACGGAGTTGCCTGAAAAAATTGAGAATGTTCAGTACTGCACCATGACCACCATGCAGGAGGATCACTATGAATCCTCTAAATCCTTCTACAGGAACAAGATCCTGAAGAGTATTGAAAGTCATGGGGTAAACAAGACACAGTTCCTGTTGCTGCAGGGGTTGACCCGGTTACGGCAAATTGCCAACCATCCCAAACTGGTAGACCCCGATTATGCCGGTGATTCCGGTAAGTTGGAAGACGTTACCCATATGCTTAATAACGCCATCAGTAAGGGTCACAAAATACTGGTATTCAGCCAGTTTGTTAAACATCTTTCCTTGTTGAAGACCTACCTGCTGAACAATCATGTTCCTTTCAGTTATCTTGACGGAGCCACCAAAGACCGTCAGCAACAGGTGGATAAATTCCAGACCCATAATCATATAAAGGTATTCTTAATAAGTCTGAAAGCAGGGGGTTTGGGTCTTAACCTTACTAAGGCGGATTATGTGTTCTTACTGGATCCCTGGTGGAATCCTGCCATTGAGGCCCAGGCGATTGACAGAGCGCATAGAATAGGTCAGGAAAACAAGGTATTCACCTACAAATTTATCACCAAGGGTACGGTGGAAGAAAAAATTCTGGCCCTGCAGAAAAACAAGATCAAACTGGCGCGGGATCTTATCACCGTGGATGAAGGGTTCGTAAAAACGTTAAGCAAGGACGATATCGAGACGCTGCTGCAGTAGGATCAGGTGGTCATTGATTTAGGTGTGAGTTGAAACTTAAATTAAGTAACTTCCGACCATCAAGCTTGCTCCGATTTGGCCAAAGTCAAAACCTCTTATGTATGCAGTAATTGCGGTGTCCATTCCGCTAAATGGCAGGGGCAGTGCCATGGTTGTGGTGCCTGGAATACGCTGCATGAGGAAGTGTTGGAACCTGCATCGGTAGCAGCAAGCTGGAAAAAGCAGGAGCACCAGACCCAAAGCAAGCCGCTTAAGCTATCCCAGGTTGATCTGAGACCTCAGACCCGTCTGGTGACAGGCGATGATGAGCTCGACCGGGTATTGGGAGGCGGGATCGTTCCCGGAGCCATGGTACTTATCGGTGGAGAGCCGGGTATAGGTAAGTCTACTCTGATGTTGCAGGTGGCACTGCAACTGAAAGATCTAAAGGTCCTGTACGTGTCGGGAGAAGAGAGCCAGCAGCAAATTAAAATGCGAGCCCAGCGCATGGGCCTGGATTCGGAACAATGTTATGTACTGACAGAGACCTCCATAGAACAGATTTTCCAGAGAATTTCGGAACTCTCCCCCGAACTTCTGGTAATTGACAGCATCCAGACCTTACAGACCTTGCAGTCCGACTCAATCGCCGGAAGTGTTACACAAATAAGGGATTGTGCAGGCCAATTGATCCGGTATGCAAAAGAAAGCCAGGTACCGGTGTTTATGATTGGCCATATTACCAAGGAGGGGTCACTGGCCGGACCCAAGGTATTGGAGCACATGGTTGATACTGTGTTGCAGTTTGAGGGTGACCGTCATCTTTCTTATCGTATACTTCGTACCGCAAAAAACCGTTTTGGACCTACTTCCGAGCTGGGAATCTACGAGATGAATGAAATGGGGTTGCGGGGGGTAAAAAATCCATCGGAAATTCTCATTTCGCAAAGGGAGCATGATTTGAGTGGGGTGGCAATTGCCGCCAGTCTGGAAGGTAACCGGCCATTATTAATTGAAATTCAGGCCCTGGTAAGTCCCTCTGCTTACGGAACCGCTCAAAGAACCTGCACTGGATTTGATAACCGCCGTTTAAATATGTTGCTGGCGGTACTGGAAAAGCGGGCAGGACTGAAGCTGGGGGCCCATGATGTTTTCTTAAACATTGCCGGTGGTTTGCGCATCGAAGACCCTGCTATTGATCTGGCAGTGGCGGTGGCAGTAACTTCTTCACTGAACGATATCCCGGTACCAGGCAAACTTTGTTTTTGCGGTGAAATAGGACTGGGTGGTGAGATCAGGTCGGTCAACCGGGCGCCTCAGCGCATCAAAGAGGCAGAAAAGCTAGGCTTTTCCAAGATATGTTTATCCAGGTATGCCTTAAAAGGTGTGAGTAATAATAAGGTAATTGATGTTGCCGGTTACAGCAGATTGGAGCAGCTTTTCAGCGAATTGTGGGGCTAGTCCTGCAGGTCTTTTTTCATCAGGAAATCGTTCTGCTCCTCATCGCCAAGATTAAATTTATGCGAACCAAATACTACAAACCCCTGTTTCTGATAGAATTTTAATGCTTTCAGGTTTTGCTCCCAAACTCCCAGCCACATCACCGGGTATTTCCTCAATTGAGCGAAAGCGATACAATTATCCAGCAGCGTTTTGCCAACACCACCCCCCTGGTATTCTTTTAATACATAGATCCGTTCCAACTCAACCGCATTGATGGTCTTATCGTGGAAGGGTTTGTTATTCTCCTTGAGTTTGGCGTAGCCGATACTTTTATGGTCCAACTGTGCCAGCAGAAAGAAATTCCCGTTATCCTCCAACTGTTTTCTGGTGGAGTCCTCTGAAAATGATTCCTGGAGATATTTTTGGAAGTTTTTCTTATTGTTGTAGGAAGCGTATGTTTGGGTAAAAGTGGTTTCCCCAAGCTTCGATAAGGAGGCAGTGTCCTTGGTACAGGCTACCTTGATCCGCAACTTTTGCCCCTCAACAACCGTATGCATGTTCTAAATATAAGTTTATTTTAATTTAATCCCATACTTTTTTTCAATTCCTGTAATCCCCTGAAGACCACCGGTATGTAACGCCAAAATCCGTGAATTTGCCGGAAAAAACCCCATTTTTATAAGGTCTGTTAGGCCATACATCATTTTACCGGTGTACACGGGATCCAATAATATTCCGTAGTCGTTTCTGAAATCCACTATGAAATTCAGCAGTTCCCTGGTTATGCGTGCATACCCGCCAAAGTGATAATCCGGGATCAATTGCCATTTCACCTGGGGAGTAATTTCGGCGGCTTCCAGTAAACTATTGATCTCTTTTTTCAGAAACATACCTCCCTTTAGTGCCGGGAATCCCAGCACCGTTGATTCCCGGCCTAAACCGGAGAGAAGTCCCGCCATGGTGCCGCCGGTGCCACAGCTTAAGCACCAGTAGTCGAAGGTCTCGTCGATAAGGGTCATTTCGCGACATCCCTTAATGGCCAACAGGTTTGTACCTCCCTCAGGGATTATGTACCCATCGCCAACCTGGCTTTTCAATCTTTCCAGAAATCTATGATCCGTTTTCTTTCTATAGCGTTCTCTGTCTATCGGAACTAGCTCCATACCCCAGTCAACCGCCTGTTGAAGTGTGGGGTTCAGGGGTTGGACAATTTCTCCGCGAATAACTCCGGTGGACTTAAAACCACCAAGCGACGCGGCAGCGGCAGTAGCGTGAATGTGGTTGCTAAACGCACCACCAAAAGTAATGATCCGGTCATAGCCGGACCTGCGGGCCTCCAGGAGGTTGTATTTTAATTTTCTCCATTTATTCCCTGAGACCAGCGGATGTATCAAATCCTCCCGTTTAATGTATAGCGCGATGTTATCATCGAAGTAATCGATAAGTTGTATGGGTGTGGCTGCCGCATTATCAAATATTTTCAACGGCATCGGGTGGTTTTCGATAATGTCTAAGACTCAGTGCAACGGTAGTTAAAATGATGATCAGACCTCCCCAGATAGTGTTTTGGTCTAACTTTTCTTCTGTGAGCCAAACAGCCCATAAAATTCCATAGACGGGAGTCAGGCAACTCAATATGCTTACCGTACTGGCGGTAAAGTTACCATGTCCCTGCACAAACAAGGTATGGGCAATGGCCGTGGTTACCACCGCTAGTAAAGTCAGGTTTCCCCAGGTGGCCGCGGATATTTCCAATGAATACAAAAACAGCACTGGTGACAAAAACAAAGTGCTTAACAGCAGTTGGTAACACATGATTTTTGTTCCGCTATACTGGGTAATTTTTTGACGATTCATAATATTCCTTATAGCATAAAGCACCGCTGAGAGCAATCCTAACAACACTCCCTGCAACGCTTGATCCTGTATGGAAAATTCAGGGACAATTAGTACCAGACCGGCCAAGACCAACAAGGAAAACAGCAATTCGAACCAGGAATGCCTGGTTTTGAAAAATATTGGCTCCAGTATTGCCGTAAATACAGGGTAGGTAAATAGAGATAACATGGCCAGTGCTACTCCTCCCATTTTGATGGATTGAAAATAGCTGATCCAGTGTATAGTGAGTAATATACTGCTGATCAAAAAAAATTTTGTGTCCTGCTTTCTGGGAAAATCAATATAACCCCGGATCGCTAAATAGGCCAATAAAAATAGCCCTGCAATAAGACATCGGATAAAAATAGTGAGGGAAGGTGCCAGGGGAATGATCTTACCAAAAAGACCTGAGGTTGACATGAAAATAAACGACAGATTCAACTCGATGAAGGGATAGTACTTTATCTTCTGCAGCACTGCGGTGGTCCGATTGATGGCATTCAATGATATGAAATTGTAGAGGCAAGTCTAAGAAACCCCCGATAAATTATATCTTAGTCCCATGCAGGAGCAAAAAGATGAATCCGATGATGGCTGGTTTATCCACCACCGGTTGGTAGCCGACCCCAACCAAACGGCCATCAGGATCGATAAATTCCTGATGGACCGGCTGGCGAACGTTACCCGCAGTAAACTTCAGGATGGAATACGTCAGGGTTTCGTACGGGTCAACCAGCAGGAAATAAAGCCCAATTATAAGGTGAGACCGGGAGATGAAATTGTAGTGGCTCTGCCGGAACCACCCCGTGATACCGAGGTGATCCCTGAAAACATTGCTCTGAACATCGTATTTGAAGATGAAGACCTGATGATAGTGAATAAACCACCGGGAATGGTGGTTCATCCGGCCTATAATAACTGGACCGGAACCCTGGTTAATGCCCTGGCATTTCACTTCCAGGATTTGCCTACAATGCCTGAAAACCAGGGCAGGCCGGGATTGGTGCATCGCATTGACAAAGATACCTCCGGATTGCTGGTAGTAGCTAAAACCGAAAAAGCTATGACCGGATTGGCCAGGCAGTTCTATCATCACACTATTGAAAGAGCTTATACCGCATTGGTTTGGGGCATTCCGGATCCAGATTCCGGAACAATAAACGTGAACCTGGGACGAAGTTTCAAGGACAGACGGGTCACGGAAGCATTTCCGGACGGGGAACATGGGAGAAAGGCGATTACCCACTATCAGGTAGAAAGCTCCATGCGGTATGTCAGTGTAGTGACCTGTCGCCTGGAAACAGGTCGCACCCACCAGATCAGGGCACATATGAAGTACATGGGGCACCCGTTATTCAATGATGCCACCTACGGAGGTAACAGGATTTTGAAAGGCACTGTATTTTCGAAGTACCGTGCCTTTGTGGATAACTGTTTCAAAATCATGCCCAGGCAGGCGCTTCATGCCAAAAGCCTGGGGTTCGTCCATCCTATTTCTGGAGAGACCATGCACTTTGAATCAGAACTGCCGGATGATTTCAGGCAACTTATCCGGAAGTGGGAGAATTATGTACAACACTGACGGCTTGTGCTGTGTGCTCCGGGCCTTAGCCGTGCGCTGTGATTCAGGGGAAGTCCCACGCCACCATGCCCCCTGCAATAAACCTACTGCTGGTAATTCATAATTCACAATTCACAATTCACAATTCGTAATCCATCCTCGTCCCTCGTCCCCCGTCCCTCGTAATTAATACCTAATTAGCATTAAACACCCCACCTGAGCCGCTGATGGAAGTATAAACCTGGGGGTGACCTTTGTAGTAAACATCTCCGCTGCCACTGATTCTTACATCCAGCAGGTCATGGACAAAGACCTCGCAACCACCTGATCCCGATATATTGATGTACTGCTCATTGCTTTCCAGGTTGAAAGCATAGATGTCTCCGGAACCTGAAATTTTGATATCACCCTCCCCTGTGGCTCCATACAACTCCATTACCCCGCTGCCGGTGATTTCCGCAAATAGCGATTGTGTCTCAAATTCAGCATCGATCCTCCCGGAACCGGTAATGCGCAGGTCAAGTGTTTCAGTATTCCAGGCATTGTCTCCAAAAATATCACCCGATCCTATGTTATGAACGCCTTCAATTTGGGGGGTAGCGATGAAAATGTCTATATCCGCATTCTTGTAACATCCCCTGAAATCAATAATAAGTTCCCCGTTTACTACCTGGGTAGTGACATTATTTAACAGGTTTTGGGGTGCGGTAACCTGGAATTCCCGGCCCTGGCCCTGCCTTAGTACTATATCTGCGCCTATGGCATTGGTTATTCTATTGAATTGAGGTAATGAACGCTGTTCAGTCAGCCGGTCACCTCTTCCCGACTCACAGCCGATCCCGTCATCTCCAAGGTCAATGTAACAGGAAGGTAACAGGGTGACCAGTGAGAGTACTAGTAGCTTATATATCAAATTTTGGTTCATGGCTTATAAGTAATTGGTGTTTGTGATTGTGATACAAATAGCGTACCTAAAATTTATTTAGGCCACAACTACCAAATAAGGACAGGAGAAAACTAAAAAGGTTTCCAGCTGCAGCGAAAACTTACCGCAGTATACCGTACACCAAAATTCAGTTCGTAATTCGTAATTACTTTTTAGCTCGTTCCCAATATTGGTCAAGCTCATTCAGATTGAGATCGGCAATACTCAAACCATCCCGGGCGATCGCTTCCTCCATCAGTTTAAAACGGTGGATAAACTTTTTGTTGGTCATTTCCAGGGCTTCTTCCGGGTTGATGTTTACGAATCTGGAATAATTGATCAGTGAAAAAAGTAAGTCACCAAACTCACTTTGCATGTTTTGTTGGTCACCGGTATTACTGGCGTCCAGAAACTCATTCATCTCTTCTTTCACTTTTTCCCAAACCTGTTCTTTGCGTTCCCAGTCGAAACCTACTCCCCGAGCTTTTTCCTGGATCCTCATAGCTTTTACCAATGCGGGTAGTGATTTGGGGACCCCGCTTAACACCGAGCGGTTGCCGTTTTCTTTGAGTTTAATTTTTTCCCAGTTCTGTTTTACTTCCTCCTCATCCTGGACTTCGGTATCGCCATAGATATGTGGATGCCGGTTGATCAGTTTTTCAGATACGCTGTTGAGGACATCACCAATATGAAAACTGTTTTTTTCCGATGCTATCCTGGCATAGAATACCATGTGGAGCATAATGTCCCCCAACTCTTTCTTTATTTCTTCAAGATCATCTTCCAGGATAGCATCGGAAAGTTCATAAACTTCTTCGATGGTGAGATGTCTGAGACTTCGAAGGGTTTGCTTGCGGTCCCAGGGACAGTTTTCCCGCAACTCATCCATTATGGTAAGTAAACGATCAAACGCCTCTAACTTCCGGGATCTGCTGGTGTCTTCCATGCTGTTTGTTTTACTCATTTGGGATTATTGGAACCAACGGGTAACAGGGAAAGTTATTAAAATACATTAACTTTGAACAAAGTTATCCAATTATGACCACGGTACTACTTGCTATTGGAATTTTGGCATTATTTTTTGTCCTGATGTCGGTACGGCTGCTTTTGGTAAAAGGAGGTGAGTTTAAAGGCACTTGTGCTTCACAGAACCCTTTTTTAAACAAGCAGGGGGAAAGCTGTGGTTATTGTGGAAAGAAAGTAGCTCCCGGCGATTCCTGTGCCCAACCCGAATCCGAGGTGGATAAGGTACTGAGCAAATTCAAATAATCTACACATCTTACTATTTCGTAGTAAAAAATTGCCATTTTAGCTAAATTGCAGTCCTCAAACGGATCGATCTACAGTGACGTTAATAACTTCAATATCCGGTATCAGGGGTACCATAGGCGGCTTGCCGGGAACGGGGCTGACACCACCTGATATTGTAAAGTTCACCGCCGCCTATTCCCAATGGTTACTGGAAAGAAATAATCAACCCAAGGTGGTGATAGGCCGGGATGCCAGGATTACTGGGAAACTGGTATCTCAAATGGTTTGTGCCACCTTACAATCCATGGGGATTGATGTGGTTGACCTGGGCTTATCTACCACGCCTACCGTGGAACTGGCGGTCCCCGAAGAGAAGGCTACCGGTGGCATTATCATTACCGCCAGCCACAATCCCGCTGAGTGGAATGCATTGAAATTGTTAAATCACCATGGCGAGTTTCTATCGCATCAGGATGGGTTGAAGATATTGGCATACGCCGAGCAAGGGTCTTTTCAATTTGCCAGTTACAAAAAGTTGGGAAAGTATGACCAGGATCAATCATATCTGCTCAATCATATTCAGAAGATTATCGATTTGCCGTTGGTGGATATTGACCTGATAAAGCAACGCGATTTTAGGATCGCGGTTGATGCTGTAAATTCCACCGGTGGAATAGCAGTGCCGATGTTGCTGCAAACCCTGGGGGTCACACAAGTGGAGGAATTTCACTGTGAGCCAAATGGCAGGTTTCCCCGGAACCCGGAGCCTATCCCCGAGAACCTGGGGGAATTTTGCCGGGAGGTAGAAAAAGGCCAGTTCGATCTGGGAATTGTGGTGGATCCCGATGTAGACCGTTTGGCATTTATCCAGGAGAATGGTGAACCATTCGGGGAGGAATACACCCTGGTAGCCGTTGCCGATTATATTCTGGAAAATAATCCCGGGGGAGTAACAGTTTCCAACCTTTCTTCCACCCGGGCGCTTCGCGACATTACCGAGAAGCACGGTGGTACTTACTATGCCTCCGCAGTGGGGGAAGTGAATGTGGTAGAGCAGATGAAGAAGCACAAAGCCGTTATTGGTGGGGAGGGAAATGGAGGTATTATTTATCCGGCTATACACTACGGACGAGATGCATTGGCGGGGATAGCGCTGTTCCTTACTAAACTGGCCCAGTTCGAAAAATCGGTGTCCAGATTGAGGGCATCCTATCCCAACTATTATATTTCCAAGCAAAAAATAGAGCTGACCGAAGAAATTGATGTGGACCAATTGCTGTCCGGTATCCAGGAAAAGTATCAGAAACATCCCATAAATGATGTTGACGGTATTAAAATCGAATTTGATAAGGAGTGGGTGCATCTTAGAAAATCGAATACTGAGCCCATAATCCGTATCTATACGGAGTCTGAGACCATGGCCACAGCTGAACACCTGGGTTCCAAGATCATCTCAGATATGAAGGAGATCATTTCCAATAATCACTGACCATGCAGGTGTACCTGGACAATGCCGCCACTACGCCTCTGGACCCCGAGGTACTCGAGGCCATGAAGCCATATCTATTGGATCATTATGGCAACCCTTCTTCAATTCATTCCCACGGGCGACAGGTACGCAGTGCCATAGAAAAATCACGCAGAACTGTGGCGGAGTTACTCAATACCTCCCCGGCAGAGATTTTTTTCACTTCAGGGGGAACAGAAGCGGATAATCACGCCATCACCGGCAGCCTTCAGTCCGGTGAGGTGAATCATATCATTACCTCCAGGATTGAACACCACGCGGTTTTGCATACCGTGCAACATTTGGAAAAGCAGGATAAGGTGAAGGTGAGTTATGTAGAACTGGACTCCCAGGGCAGTCCGGAACCAGACCACCTGGAAAAGTTGCTGCAGTCAAACGGACCTTCGCTGGTGAGTTTAATGCATGCCAATAATGAAATTGGCAATCTCACCGACATTAAGAAAATTGGTGAAGTATGCCGGCAGTATCAGGCGGTTTTCCATTCCGATACCGTTCAGGCTATGGCACACTACCGGCATGATCTCCAGGATATTGACGTCCATTTTGTGGTGGGGTCCGCCCATAAGTTTCATGGCCCCAAAGGAATTGGCTTTCTCTATGTTAAAGCAGACCACAAAATTCCTCCCTTCATTCATGGAGGAGCCCAGGAAAGAAATATGAGAGGAGGAACTGAAAACGTAACCGGGATCGTGGGATTGGCTAAGGCCTTGCAAATTGCCTATGAAAAAATGGATGACCATCGCCAGTACATACAGGGTTTAAAGCGTCATATGATCGAACAGCTAGAAGTTACACTTCCTGGAGTTAAATTTAACGGATTAAGCGGCGGTATCGACAATAGTTTGTATACAGTACTTAATGTATCTCTTCCACCCACCGACGACTCAGAAATGCTGTTGTTCAACCTCGATATCAACGGTATTTCCGCATCCGGTGGCAGTGCGTGTTCCAGTGGCAGTAATGTGGGGTCTCATGTTCTTGCGGCTTTAAACTCCGATCCTCAACGAGCTTCTGTTAGATTTTCATTCAGCAAGTACAATACCCTGGAGGAAGTGGATTATGTTGTGCAAAAAGTGGGTGAGATCTTCCAGGTCAAAGCCTAAGGGCAATTATTGCTGGCTGTATCTCAGAACCATTTCTTTTAAACAGCTGACCCAGGTCTTCGAATCATTCAGACTTTCTACCAACTGCCAGTGCGCTCCCCCGGCTTCCAAAAATATTTCCCTGAATTCATCCCCTACCTCAATAGTGGTTTCCAGGCAATCCGCAATGAAGGAAGGCGAAAATGCTAAAACCTTCTTGATCCCATTTTTGGGAAAATCTTTGATAATTATGTCGGTATAGGGTTGTACCCAGGGGCTTTTACCCAGCCGTGATTGAAAGGAAACAGTATATTTCTCCGGGGGAATATCCAGTGCTTTGGCCAGCAGGCGGGAAGTCTGAAAACACTGGGCCCGGTAGCACAAATGGTTTTTTTTGTGGTATGACGAGCAACACTTATCGTTTAACTTGCAGTAATTATCAACAGAAGCGGCTTTGATCTGTCTTTCCGGAATCCCGTGATAACTGAAAACAAAGTGATCAAAATCGTGCTTTTCCATATAAGGCCTGGCCAGTTGGGCGAAGGCTTCAATAAATAATGGCTCCTGCACAAAGCTTGATACAAACACCATTTCAGGGATATTAATCCAATGTTTGATCAGTTCCATTACCCGCTGGTGAACAGAGCCGGTAGAGGCCGAAGCATATTGTGGAAAAAGCGGGATCACGATGATCTTATTGAGCGGCTTCAGTTGCTCCAAAGCCTGTGGTAAACCAGGGTTTTGATAGCGCATTCCCAGCACCACCTTAAAATCTTCTCCTAAAGCTTCCTGCAACAAATCCCTGAGATCTTCTCCATAAAACAGCAATGGAGAGCCTCGTTCCTGCCACAGTTCCCGATACACAGCTGCCGATTTGGGTGCCCGGAATGGAGCAATGATCAAATTTACCAGGGGCCATCTGTTCCAAAACGGAATATCAATGACCCTTTCATCCATTAAGAATTCGCGTAAATACTTGCGAACATCTGCGGTGGCAGGACTGTCCGGAGTACCAAGGTTTACCAACAATACCCCTGTCTTTGATTTCATAGCACTAAAAAACAGCTAATGAGCAACATTTAATAGGAAATGCCCAAGTATTAACTATAAATCAAAAGTTTGAAAATTGTTTCAGGATTACTTATTAACTACGTTTTTTCGGTTAATTGAGCAGATAGAACTCAACCTTACGACGTTTTACCCCTGGTGGCTCGTCATTTTCGCCAATAAAAGCCGACATATCCCGATACGACCGCGGAATTAGATTGTCTGCTGAAATTCCTTGTTTTACCAGATAATCATAAACGGTGGATGCCCGCTCTTTATCCAGACCCTTGCCCGGGTCCTCGGAGGCACTATCGTCATATCCTACGATCATCACCTTGGAGTTGGGGTAGTTTTCCTTGAGAATGGCTATTAGTGTATTGAGACGGTCCTGGCTGTATTTGGTGATAAAATTCCCTTTGTCTTTTACAAAATGTGCTCTAATGGACAACTGCTCCCATATCAAATACCCGTCTTCCGAATCTCCGGCTGTTCCCTCATGCGCGATGTAATCACCTTGAGGCGAAATGCGTTTCATCTCGGCCCGTCTATTGAGCCTGCGTCCTTCCGGAGTACTGTTAGTGGCAATTGGTTTAAGCTCACCATGACCCCTGGGAGTTAGGTGACTGGTACTTATTCCTTTTGTAGTCAGGTAGTTATATACCGCCTTGGCCCTTCTTTCCGATAGCCGCTGATTGTAGGCAATACTACCAATGTTATCGGTATGTCCGGCAATCTCAAAATATAACTCGGGGTTTTGAGCCAGGAAGGCATATACCTGGTTGAGTGTTTTAATAGATTCGCGCTTCAGAGTTGACTTGTTAAAGTCAAAATGTACATTCCTCAATATTATGGTTTCACCATTCTTTATGCGCTCTAAATCCGAGGGGGTAACGTCGACAGGGTCTTTCTCCGAATCAGGTACCGGTGTGGCATCTCCAAAAAGGCTGCCTTTTTCATTGACGGCTATTTGTGTGGTATCTCCCTGCAACTCTACCACATACATCCGTTCATCGGTGATGGCAAAATGCATGATATACTCAAATAGGTCTGCCTGGTAGGGAATCTTTATATCTTCCGTATGGAAACGGAAATCCTCCGCTTCAACCTTGAGGTTATAGTCCGTATCAAATTCCATATTAAAAGAATACCTGCCAGTCAAAATATCTGATGT
>JAUIKU010000364.1 GCA_030430675.1 Bacteroidia bacterium
ATGGAAACGGGAAAGGAAAGCGGAGTGGCCGGCCAGACTTCTGGTCCGGTAGCCGAAGTACTAGCTGATGAAATGCCTGAGGTCAAATATTCAGTTGCGGTCGCACCGCCCACCTGGCCCGGGTTTGATAGTTTTATTCTTTCAGTAAATGATCATACTGTTACCGCCACCGGTCAGTTTGTGGGCCAGGATTATTTCAATATGTTCTCCTATCCTTTGGTCTCAGGTCAACCGGACCAGGTACTGGCAGATAATAACTCCATTGTTATTTCAGAGGACCTGGCATTAAGATTATTTAAAACAACACAGGATGTATTGGGTAAGACGATAATATTTCAACAGGAACAGCAATTTAAGGTTTCAGGTATTTTCAATAATATAACGCCGGCGTCATCTATGCAATTTGATTTCGTGATGTCATTTGAAAAGTGCGCAGAGATAAAACCCTGGGTCCTGGATTGGAACAGCATAGGACCCCAGGTTTTTGTACAGTTGAGGGAAGGAACTAACACCGAAGATTTCAACCAAAAGATAGCGGGAATTGTCCAGGACAAAACTCAAGGGAAGTTTAAAAACCGCTACCTCTCAGTTGTCAAGTATTCGGATCATTATCTCTATGGCAACTATGAGAATGGCGTACAGTCAGGGGGCAGAATTGAGTATGTACGCTTGTTCTCTATCATTGCAGTGATCATTTTGGTAATAGCCTGTATCAATTTTGTGAACCTGTCAACCGCGGAAGCCACTTTCCGTCTAAAAGCGGTAGGCATCAGGAAAACCCTGGGCGCCGGTCGAAGCAGTGTAGCTGCCCTCTATTTTGGAGAGTCATTGGTTATGGTGATGGTATCATTAGTGGTGGCGACGATCCTGGCGGCGGCGATGCTCCCAACTTTTAACCTAATTACCGGCAAGCATTTGGCAATGGTTCCGGACTTGAAAATATTGATCGCATTATTGGCAATAACAATTATCACCATGCTACTGGCTGGAGGCTATCCTGCCTTGTATTTGTCGGGCTTTAATCCCATTACGGTTTTAAAGGGTAAACTGAATGCATCTATGGGTGGGTCGGGATTACGCAGAGGCCTGGTGGTGTTTCAGTTCATGCTATCGATAATCCTGATCACTTCTGTGGTGGTGGTATACCAGCAAATAGACTATATCCAAAA
The DNA here is from genome assembly GCA_030430675.1 of Bacteroidia bacterium. Classification (GTDB taxonomy): domain Bacteria; phylum Bacteroidota; class Bacteroidia; order Cytophagales; family Cyclobacteriaceae; genus SZUA-3. Next base: position 1,170 of record JAUIKU010000364.1, read on the forward strand.
TAAACACCTGGGGTATAATAAGGATAATGTTATCTATTTTGAGGTGGAAGGGACGGTGAAGCAAAACCCGAAACTATTCCTTAGTGAGATAAAGAAGCTACCCGGAATTCTGAATGGGACCAGCAGCACCCATGATATGGTTGGACATGGTTGGGCGGTAGGACTGGATTGGGAAGGAAGAGATCCGGACGATCAAACCAGATTTCAGCTAATGGGTGTTAATCACGATTTCCTGGAAACCATGGATATAGAATTGAAGAACGGCAGATTTTTTTCCAAAGACTTTAGCAATGATACTGTCAGGACGATAATCAATGAAGCTGCGGTAGAAGCGATAGGATTTGAAGACCCTATCGGGAGGAAGTTAGGAGGAAGAGAGATTGTAGGTGTTGTTAAGAATTTTCATTTCATGTCTTTTCATGATAGTATAGAACCACAGGTTTTCGCGTTACATGACCGTTACACTCAACCTACCTTGATCATGCTGCGAATCGAAGCCGGGACCGAAGCCGAAACCATTGAACAGCTGAGAGCGTTTTATACAACGTTTAACCCGGGGTATCCATTGGATTATACCTTTCTGGACCAAGAATTTCAGCTGCAATATGCAGCGGAACAGCAGATATCAGTACTTTCAAAATATTTTGCAGGGCTGGCCATCGTTATCTCCTGTCTTGGATTGTTTGGCCTGGCTGCTTTTACCATTCAAAAGCGATTTAAGGAAATTGGTATTCGTAAAATACTTGGATCTAGTAGTGTTGGAATTGTTCGGTTGCTTAGTAGTGAGTTTACCAGGGTGGTACTAATTGCCATAGGGCTTGCCTTGCCAGTTGCCTACTGGCTGACCAAAAGATGGCTGGATGAGTATGCTTACAGGATTGAACTTCAGTGGTGGTATTTTGCATTAGCAGGGCTTGCAGGGTTGTTGATAGCCTGGATCACTATAGGTATCCACACATTCAAGGCTTCTAGAATAAATCCGGTGGAGTGTTTGAAAGAAGAATGAAAATTTAAAGTGCTGTCAGTTTACATGTGCACCTTACGGGCCATTTTCATATTGTCAACCATCTATTGACGGTTTACGTTTAAAAGTGTAAATTGATCTGTGATCCGTAACATCAAGCATCGTCGTCTAAAAAAATATTTTGAAAAGGGAGATGCCAG
>JAUIKU010000147.1 GCA_030430675.1 Bacteroidia bacterium
CTACCGGGTTGACCGCTTCATCTACGCCGGCATTCGAGCTGAAACTTTCCATGGCATAAATATCTGGCAACAAGTCCCCCGCAAAGACTGTACTGCCACCTGTATGGTCAGGATGATTGTGGGTATAGATGATAGCCTTGACTGGTTTGTTGCTATAAGCCCGCAAGGCCTCGAAAGTCTTCTCTGCACTGCTTGGCCCCATCAGGGTATCAACAATAATGACGCCGTCAGTACCCACAATCATTGAAGTATTAGCGCCATGGAAACCGACTGCAGTAAATACATTATCAGCAACCTGGATGATTCCCTGTTCAAATTGTTTTTCCTGAGTACGGAGCATCTCCAATGCCGTATCAGGCTCAACCTGGGTCCCGGCACTGGTAGATTCTGAAACCAGAATAAGGGCTGCAAAAATACTGAAAATTCCTGTTATTAATTTCATAGTTTTTTCTGTTAAGTGTCAGTAAATTAAAAGTCGTATACGAAGGAGGCACCATAAGTGCGGGTAGAAGCATTGCTAAGTCTGCACAACACTACCTGATTGGTATCCCCGTGGGCATTTGTTGTCGGCGCCAGAATGCCATTGCCGTCATTAACCAGTATATTTCCACAAAAGCGCTCATTTGTCAGATTTCTTCCGTAAACAGATAAAGTGTATTGATTGAAATCCCCAAAGCTATAATTTATGTTGGCATTAAGCAGGGTATAGGCTTCTTGAGTAAGTTGGTCTACAACCAGATTATTTCCATTTGTAGCAGTGAATTTGACCTGATCTCCTGTATGGGAAACATTTGCAGTCACTTTCAGTAAATTACCATTTTGAAGTTCAAACTCCTGCGAACCTAGAAGGTTAAAAGATATATCAGGAGAACTTGCCAGTTCGGCTCCCTCGACAAAGCTGCTGGTGCCAGCCTCAGTTACTTCTGTATCAAGCAATGAAATACCTGCCTGAAGGTAAAAGCCACTATCATTTCCATATTTAATATTTGCATCAAATCCGCTGATCTCAGATTCAGGCGCATTTTCCAGCCTTGGAAGTCCTCCACGTGCAGACGTGAACTGTTGTAGATTTTCATATACATAAAAGAATGAAGAAGCATCAAGCTCAATCCGGCGATCCCAAAAAGACCCTTTGTAACCTATCTCCCAAACATCGAGAGATTCCGGTTGTAGCCTGGTATCTTCCAGAGAATTAACAACATTGGCCACAGGAAACAAGGCGTAGACGGGCCTGGTATCCAAAGCTGATCCTTTGAAGCCCCTGGATGCGCTGGCATAAATCAATGAGCTGTCAGTTGCTTTCCAGTCCAGCTTAATGGTGTACCCGACATCGTCATTTTCAAGAGTTTGCTGTATCTGCCTCGCAATTTCAAAGCCATTTACATCAAATCCAGAAGTGCCTGGATTTTGTTCAGCAACCAGAGCGTTGACATCATTTGAGAAAAACAATCTGTGAGTATCAATCCCTGCAACACTGGGAGATGAAGGTAAATAATTTCCAACTATTTCTTCTTCCGAATAACGAACGCCTGCGGTCAATGTTATAGCATCGGTAAAATCATACTCGCCCTGAAAGTACACACCACGGTTTTCCTTGGTGTGATCCAATTGAACATTTGGGATTGTCAAACCACTTCCAAATGCCCCCCTGCCTCCGCGCAGTCCCGTATAGGAATTAGCATCTTCATCGAGAAAGTATACCCCTGCTATCCAGCGATAATTTTCATCGCTGTTGGAAATCAGGCGGAACTCTTGCTGAAATGTATCTCGATCATCTTGCTGAAATGTGTGTAAATTTAACGTGTCATTGCCGTCATTATCATTGGCATTTTTATAGTCAAGATTGTCCCATGAAGTAATGGAATTAAAGGTAGCCCACTCCAGATCGTAATCAAATTTTAGGTAGAAGCCCTGTGTAGAAAGGTCTTCAAGCCCAATATCCTGGGCAGTTAATCTCCAATCGCCAGTAGAGGGGTCTGAGCCCAACTCACCGGTAGCACCACCATCACGACTAAGGCAATTGGTATCAAGCTCAAAATCTACAACGCCCCTTGGCGCATCATCACATAACCCGCCAGAGCCATCAGGCGACCTCGTTCCAATTCCTCTAATCGCCGTACTGTTATTCTTGTTTTCCAGAAAATGAACATTAAAGGCAACATCAGCTAAGTCACTAGGCTGCCATAGCAACGAAACACGACCGCTTGTTGAATCAGTGTCTCCATACCTTTGCCCATTACTGATCGATCTAAATGCGCCGTCATTTTTAACGGTTTGAACTGCAACGCGGGCAGCTAATGTTTCAGATACATCAAAACCAACTGCTAGCTCTGTATCCAATTGATTATAATTCCCCAGATTTATTCTCGCACTCCCTTGAGTACCACCGCCCACAATTGGCTTTCTACTGATGTAATTGACCGCCCCGCCAGTAGTATTCAGACCAAACAGCGTATTCTGAGGTCCTTTGAGAATTTCAACGCGCTCCATGTCATACAACGCTGCTTTAGCATGATAGCCACTGGTTAAAGTGATTCCATCGAAATACTGGCCAACTGCCGCCGCAGCTGTTAGATGAACATCGTTGGTACCAACACCGCGTAAAAAATAGCTTTGGTTCGAACCTTGTTGGGCATTACCAGAAAACCCCGGGGTTATATTCACCAAATCGCTGGCATTGGTCACACCATAATCCTGCAAGGTCTCTCCGGTAAAAGCCGTTATCGCAATAGGCACATCCTGACTGGACTCGGAACGTTTTTGGGAGGTTACAATTATCTCTTCTATTTGCGCAGAAGTAGCCGAGCAAAAAAGCGCCAGAACTGAACCCTTAATAATGTTTATTTGGACTTTCTTACTCATAACTAACCCCCTGGTAAAATATATTTAATTATTTATTTCGAGCTCTGCTAATCAAGGAATTACGCCAAAGATTGCTGAATAAAAGAAAGATAATTGATTATAAAAGAGATGATAAGATACAATTTTTTGTGCTTACTGTTCATATTTTTAGAACAATAAGCTTGCAGTTCTATCAGATGGTGAATACAACCAGTTAAAGCAAGCGAATAATTTATAAGGATGGAAGCGGGCAAATATTTTTTCTTTACCAAATGATTTATGAAGCTATTTACTTCACAGGAATCTTTTTGATACTGGCTCTATAACTCAAAGCCAAAAGGTCTCAAGTCATAGTAAAATGAGATGAATAGGCCAGAGCCGACATGGCCAATACGGCTGTCAGGATGCTTTTCCCATACATTAAGAGCAACATCACCAAGGACAGGAGCTACAGTTTTAAATACTTCTTAAGCACTATTGCCCAGAATACCACCAACTAATAACACTGGTCTATCGGCTTTTGCCGTTACACTTTCTTTTAGGAAGACAGTAAAGGGGGTTTAGACCCAGAAGAGATTCTATAATTGCTAAAGCTGTGAAGAATCAAATCGTAAAACTTTAGGCGTATCATTAACTTCTATGCTCATTAGATCGGCGCCAATTTCAAAATCTCCTGTATATTCTGCTTGCGTCCTATGTGTTATTTCATTAAGACCTGTTTTTTCATCTGCATAACCCTGCACAATGATATGGCTGAAAACTGCAAGTTTTATCCCGCTTTGCGTAAAAACCATTCCAGCTTCCTCTGGGCCGGTATGATGATCCATTATTCTTCGCCAGTACTCTGATTCAGAATACAGTTTAGCTGGAATAGACATTACTTCATGAACAAGTATGTCCGCGCCTTGTGCAAATTTTATTAAATTAGGGCTTAATCGTGTATCTCCAGAAATCACAATCGAGTTGCCCTGATAATCAATACGATAGCCAAAAGCAGGTTTTATCAATTCCCCATGATCAACATCAAAAACAGTAACTCGAACACCATCCTTTTGATAAACTACACTTTCCGATACTTCATATGCATTGACCGCTATACCTGAAAGTGGAAAATTTTCATCTGCTACCCTTATATCAATATCTGCCTGATGCGCTTCCCTGAGCCGCTCCATCATATTTTTGGTCCCTACCGGTCCATAGATTTCCATCGCCTCTGTTCGTCCAAACAACCAGCCTGTCAACCAAAGATCTGACAAACCATTTACGTGATCAGAGTGAAGGTGGGTTAAAAAATATGCATCAATATGACCCGGAAACAACCCAAGTTGAGCAAGACGTATAGTGGCACCACGGCCTGTATCAAAGACCAACTTTTGATCTCCCGCCTCTACCAATGTGCTGGCTCCAAAACGCTCAATACTCATCATAGGGGTACCTGTACCCAGTAAGGTAACTGTAAATTTTTCTGAGTTATTGCTATCCTGGCTAAAAGATTTAGTTACTGGAAATACCATCAAGAGTAATACCAGCATCTTAAATAAAAACGTCTGCTTCTTCATTTTTTTGCTCCTAACTTCATTCAATATTTCAGGGCTCATGCAAACATAACGGCCTGATCATTATTCTTTCACGTTTGATAACCGACCACTAATAAATACAACAAAAGGTACACAATAAGTTAGCATTGCAGACAGTATTCTTACCGGGGCATCCCCAAATATTGCATCGTACTGATTTATAAATAGCAATATTGTGCCTACTATTGCTGCAACACCAAGTGCAGTTTTAATCATTTTCCTGTCAATACATTTTGTATCCATACTATTCTTCAATTACTGGATATTTACCGAGAGTCAGAAAAAGGATTATTGATAGAAACAGCATTCCTATAGACCATGTAAGAATCGTCGTATAGCCTTGAAAGATTTGTGCAGTCGCCCCAAATATAGGTGGAGCAATACCAGCACCAACCGTAAAAAATGCAATTATCAAACCGAAAATGGCCGGATAGTGTGCTGGCCCAAAATATTTACTGGTCAAATAGGCAAGTAAATCCAGCTCGGCACCTGCTGCAAGCCCAACCATGATCGCAATTATAATTCCTGTAGCAAAAGTTACTTCTGTATTTACAATAAGCAACAAACCCAGCATTGGAAGAATGAAAAAACAGGCTGCAACCCCAGGCGCCCAAAAACGATCAACCAGGGCGCCGACCAGAAGCCGGCCGACAATAACAGTGAAACCCAACACGGCAGCTATAATTGCAATAGCGCTGCGTTCAAAACCTTTTTCACTCAAAATGGGTTCAAAGTTCGATAACAAACCTGCAACCACAATCACCGTCACAAATAGAACAGCACCTAAAATCCAGAATCGAGTGGTGAGCATCGCCTCAACTGGCTTCATACCCCAGGCTGGTTCTTTGGCTGATGCCGTAAGACCATCTCCGGCTAAAGCAGCTTCAGGTTTTTCTTTAAATAGTATAAAAACTACAGGAAGTGAAAGTAATAACGCCCCTATACCAATTCCTCGATAAGCTGCTCGCCACCCATAATTAGAAATAAGAAACTCAACGATCGGTGGTAGTAAAAACGCTCCCAAACCCGTTCCTGCCATTGTAATTCCTATGGCCTTGCCTCGATGTTTTGAAAACCAATTATTGAGAACTCCTGTCCAAATGACGGGCAAAGATCCTGCACCCATTACTGCTAATAATGCCCAGCTAAGATACCAAACCAATAGTGAACCATTATTAAAGGAGAGGAGTACATAACCAAAGGAATGGCCTGTAATGCCTATTATCCCCAAGGTACGAAGGCCTGCTTTTTTTGCAATATAGCCAATAAGTGGTCCGGTGAGAAGACCTGAACACATCAATACGGTATAGCTGAGAAAGAATTGGGATGCGTTCCAACCAAATTGGGTGCTTACCGGACCTACAAAAAAACTCTGCGAATAATTTGTAAGGGTGAATATTCCACACATGGTACCAATTGTCGCTGCAACTAATGTACCCCACCCTTTCTTGAACTCATCCATAAAATATCTACCTAATTCCTAATATGAAAACCCAACAATTAACACTTAAAAATATCGACTTAAAAAATTAGAGCCTTACAATTTTCAGTTTGGTTTTAAGATCAGTACGACAAAAAGCATGCAAAAAACATGTTTGTTCTGAGATATCAAGCATTTCCCGAGCCATCTCATCGGACTCACTGGTTTGCAAATAAACATGAGTTTCTACTGGATCAGCTTCACCCGCCTTTCCTGTAGCGCCTGATGCGCCACCTAATGAGAAGTGTGTATCCTGAACAATTCTATATTCTGGCAAGCCCAGTTTTAACATCGACACAAAACGGCCGAATTGAGTCATAAAACAAAAGCCAATACCGGCTGATATATATGTATTTGCATCTGGAGCCCGTCCCTGGCCTCCGTTTGCAGGGGACTCCTCCGACAAAAACCGGAATGAAGTACCGTAGGGGGAATACTGCATTTGCTGAATTTCCTTTATCCCGTCCTCTCGCAGCACAGCAACTGCACCAATATTTAATCTACGGTTTTGTTCATCAGATAATGAAGAACCACCTGCTACAGTACCTCGCACAACCTCTTTTTTTGGTGTTAGCCCCACCGCTTCTATTAACTTTGAGTCGCCACCTTGAACTTTTGCTTTACTAAAATGATCACCAGGATCTGAATACAGCGGAGCTTCAAGTTCAGCAACTTTTGCTGTTGTTATTTCTTTGCCGTTTTTCCCGAGTTTAAATAAACTTTCAAGTTGACCACGCATTAATCCATTTAACGGTGAAGCATGAATAGCGTTCATTAAAAACTTTCGAAGATCAGGCTCATTCAGATCGCAGTCTATTTCAACCTGAAGTTCTACCGGCTCTGCCCCACCTACCATAGTCCGTTTAGGCATTGACCCCTTCATGGTGTAATAGTTATCCTGAATCAACTTCAGTTTTCGTATTTCGATACCTTGAATTTCTGCCAGTGCGAGAATCTCATTCATATAACTGGCGATCATTCCGGTAGTCAAGAAAGCCAGGGGACATGGTGCTGCATCATGACCATTTAGATAAGGACCTTCATCCGACACCAGCCGCCAGGTTTGCCCTGTCCGCGCGGACCTCACAATGGCCTCTTTTTGAAAACCCGACAATGATCGTACCCAGGTACGCAGTGCATCCCCTTTACGCAACGGTGGTGGACTAATTCCTACCTCATCCGCATTACTCAATAAAAAGAATGGCGGCAGGCCACTGGTCTGAATAATGTTTTCGCCAATATTTTTCATCGTTTCCTCAAATTTTGTTCAACAATGCAACGGACTGAATTTTCAGATTAGCTCGAAATATAGCTATTAAAACCAGATTTCCTATATCGGCTTGTTTAAGCTTTCAAGGACACCCATTTCAACTCAGTAAATGATTCCAGATCTGCCTCAGTGCCTTCCCGACCAAATCCGCTATCGCCAAGCCCCCCGAATGGAACATGAGCTTCATCGCTTATTGATGGCCCGTTAATGTGCACCATGCCTGATTGAATTTGTTGTGCGTATTCGATTGCACTTTTTAAATTGCTTGTATAAATAGCTGAGCTCAACCCATAAACAGAATCGTTAGCTTTTGACATAGCATCCTCAAAGCCATCAACTTGATAAACACTGACAACAGGCCCAAAAGTCTCTTGCTTACAGACATCCATCTCTTCAGACACGTTAAGCAAAATTGTAGGTGCACACCTATTACCCTCCCAGGTACCTCCGGTGGCTATATCCGCACCTTTTGCTCGTGCATCTTCAATATGACCCTTGATTCGCTCACGTTGCTTGTCACTTATGATAGGTCCAATAATAGTATCCGGGTCACGGAGATCCCCCATTCCCAATTTGCTGACGATGTCTGTAAAGATCTTTATGAATTCAGGATAGATCCCCTTCTCCACATAGATTCTGCTGGACCCTACGCATGCCTGTCCTTGGTGCATGAATATTCCACGAACGGCGCCTTGAACAGCTTCCTGCAAATCTGCATCGTCCATTATCACTAAAGGGCTCTTGCCACCCAGCTCAAGAGTGACATGCTTGTTTTCTATAGCACAAAGCTTTTGTATATGTTTACCAATCACAGTTGAGCCAGTAAATGTGACTGTTTTAACTTTTGGATGGCAGGTTAAGTCATCACCAATTTTATAACCGCTACCTGTAATCACATTTAGTGATCCCGGTGGAAAACCGGCATCTGCAATAAGCTCAGCGAACTTCAACGATAGAACCGGGTGGACTCCTGAAGGCATCAAGACAACGGTGCTACCAGTCGCCAATGCATTAGCACACAAACGCGCTGCTTTAATCAAAGGCACATTAAATGGCGTAATAACGGCAACTACTCCTCGCGGATAACGCCATGTCATGCTTAGACGACCGGGATAATCAGTGGGAAGAGTCTTGCCACTCATTTGTCGCACTATCCCTACTGCCCCACGAATAAATGAAATAGCTTTATTGGTCTCAAATTCAGCTTTTCTACGCGAAGATCCTCCTTCATCAATTAGTAAAACGATAAACTGCTCATACCTTTCTTCCAGAAGTTCTGCCGCCTTACAAAGCCAGGCCTCGCGTTCATTAGTGCTGCTATTACAAAAAGTTTGAAAACATTTATGTGCAGAATTAACAGCGCTATCAACGTCTTCCTTTGTCCCGAACGCTACCTGCGCGAAAAGACTGTCATCCAAGGGATTTAGTGAATCCATCAGAGCGCCATCCGAGGCTGGCACATACTCATTATCAATCCAATGTCCAAATATTTTTTCAATTGTCATATTTATTTCCTTTGCTACTACTTATTTCTTACTTCAGTAATTTAATGCTCCACCGTCTACGTTCACGCATTGACCGGTAACAAAGTCACTGTCTTCAGAGGAGAAAAAGTAGATAGCACCCAATAAATCATTTGGCAGCATGGACCGCTTGATAATACGTGATTGCAATGTAGGACTGGTGATTTTGCTCATCTGCTCGTGTTGCTTTACGCCCTCACTTTCGGTCAGCCCAACAATAATGCAATTGACATGAATACTATCGGCACCTAATTCAGCGGCTAGCGCCCGTGTTTGACCAACTATTGCTCCTTTGGAAGAAACATAATGACAAAACATGGGAGCACCACGCAGAAATGTTCCTGAAGAAATATTAATTATCTTGCCGCGCCCGTTTTTTCTCATACTGGGAACAATAGCTTTGGCGCACTGAAAAGGACCACGAACATTTACACGCATCACTGCATCCCATTCATTTTCGCTGATTTCAGTGAATGGCTTTAATTTGAGAGTTGTAAAGACAGCAGCGTTATTAATAAGAATTTCGATAGGGCCAAATGCTTCCTCTGCTTCGTTGACCAATGCTGCCAGGGAATCATTATCTGTAACATCTGTATGGCAACCTATAGCATTACCCCCAGCTGTCTTGATTTGCTCTACAATATTACTTGTATCAGCAATATCTGAGACTACGACTTTCGCCCCTTGTGAAGCCATTCCCAAAGCATAAGCCGCTCCTATACCTTGAGCTGCACCAGTGATGACTACTACCTTTCCTTCAAGTCTGTTCATTCCTATACTCCTGTAACATTTTTAAACGACAATTAAGCTAATCCAATGATGCGCTGCACTTCTGGCCAACTCTGGGAACCGAAAGTCTTTAGGTCGTTAGTAAGGTCTTCCGGGCACCAGTCCAAAATTGCCGATTTAAATGAAGGAACCTCTTGAATTCTTTCCCACCAACTAGCAAGGTAAGGTAGTCGACCACCCCACCACTCACTCATGCCCATCATTGCGACTCGGTTAACATAGGGGGTCAAGGAAACGTCTGCCAGACCAAACTCATCATTCACAAGCCACTCGGTTTTTTTCAAATCCTCATTCATTTGCTTCAAGTATTTATCGTAAAGTCTGACCTTATCCGCAGCACCCGGCGCCTCAAATCCGGACTTCACTATCTGCTTCTTGTAGCCTGCCCAATCCACAGTCACGGAATGATCCGGTGTATTCGCCAGAAATTCTTCAAGCTCTGTTTCACTCAGATTTTTTCTCACAATATGTCGGTGGGCACTGGCAAAGGTTAATACGCCGCAAGCTGGGTGAAGCAACTCATCAAGCGCTTTGGTCCAGTAACGCGTTTTAACGTATTCAACAGGATTTTCAGGCGTCAGTTTTTTTTCTGGAAATGCGAGATCGAGATACTCCATGATGACAGTTGACTCATTAATAATATTGCCATCATGAACAAGGCTCGGTACTACGGATTTCGAATTGATCTTTATGTATTCAGGATCGAACTGCTCGCCTTTAAGAATATCTATATAGTGTGCTTTAAACTCCAGATCTTTAAGCACCATTGCCCACCGGACTTTGGCGGCACATACAGAAGATCCATGATGATATAATTCAAGCATTATAATTTGCCTTCTTAGTGATTTTTAAAAAACCGGACACCATTCCAACACCCCTTTCTTGAAACTTTTTCTTTCCGCAATTCTGTTTGCCCATGCCTCTACCGCGGGATAACGGCTAAAGTCATAACCAGCTCCGGCTAATGTGAAATGCACAGGCACCCACGTGATATCAGCGAGTGTAAATTTTTCGCCAACCAACCATTGATGCTTTTCCAGAATCGAATCGGCTTTTTCGAAAAAATCATCCAGAATTTTCTCTGCTATCTTTGCTTCCTCTGGAGTAAATCCTTCGCTACTATTTTTATGAAAATTGAGAAGCTCTTTGTTTTTTTGGAGTTTTTCATAATTCCTCCTCTCTTCTTCGGAGTGCTTCATTTTTCCCTGCATCTTGTGATAGTAGATATAGGTCTTTACACCTTTTACATGGATATCTATTGCAGACCTCATCCACCAGTACATATTTTCCAGTTCCTCTTCAGACTCAGGCCGTAAGGGAGGCTCAGGAAATTTCTGATCGATATAATCAATAATGTCGTCAGATTCAATAATCACTACGCCATCGTCTACCAGGGTAGGTACTACTCCAGTTGGATTAATACCGAAATATTCTGGAGTGATATTCTCTTTTTTTGTGATATCCAGGTGATGGCTGGTCCAGGGCAGATTTTTTTCTTCCAAGGTTATGCGCACTCGCATGGCACAGTTAGAAATATATGAGTGATATAAATGTAACCCTTTGAACCCGAGAACTTCTTTATTACTTGGAATTATTTTTCCCATTACGACACCTACAAAAGTAAAAATTTATACATAATTGATCGCGGCAACCCTGCAAATATTTTTGGGAAAAAACGATTTCTAGTGAAACCTTTTTGGCCTAAATTATATTTTTATAGATCGACTAAAGTACCCATGCGCCAATCCAGGCAATGGAACACACTATAATTAAATATAAATATAATGATAATATGGAGAAAAGCGCCCTGTTTGATCACTAAATGGAAACAATGAGCCAATGAATGAACTTGAATGCATTCGAACCTTTGTCAAAGTTGCTGAAGTCGGGAGCTTTACTGAAGCAGCACGACAAATGGATTCTGCGAAGTCGGCGGTGACAAAACGCATTAATCAACTTGAGAATCACCTTGAACTTCAGCTATTTCAAAGATCCACACGAAGACTATCGATAACAGAAGGTGGCACAGCTTTTTACCAACGCTCTATACAAATTCTGGCAGACCTGGAGCAGGCCAAATCTGATGTAAGCAAGGTCGAATGGAGCCTGGGCGGGACTTTTAGAGTAAGCTGTGTTTCTTCATTCATTCAGGCTTATCTTGCAAATGATCTTTGTGATTTTCAGCTGCAACATCCCGAATTAAAAATCGACCTTCGGCAACAGGACCGCTATTGCGACCCTGTGCAGGAGGGATATGATCTGAGTATTCAGCCTACTTCGCCTCATAGTGACATCCTGGAAGAGGTAGAAATTTTACAACTTAAAAGACTTATTGTTGCTTCACCGGACTATCTAGAAAAATGGGGAATGCCTGAGAACCCTGAGGATTTAATAAATCATCGACTGGCACACAATAATCATATTCAACCAGAGTTCAGTATGTATTTTGAACGCGATGATAAATTACATTCAGTATCATTTCAGCCCAATATGCTAACCAATACAATTTTATTACTCAGGGCCGCAGTAATGAAGGGAGATTGCCTGGCGATGATGCCTGTATTCTTTATCGAAAAGGAGATTATTTCAGGGGACTTTATTCCGGTTTTATCAGATTTCCGAATAAAAACCACGCAGTTATGCGCTTATTACAGGAAATCCTCTTTTGTGCCAATGAAAGCACTCATCTTTTTAAATATGTTGAAGCAAAAATATAGCAACTGCCCACCCTGGGAAGAACGAATACTGGAAAGCAAACCTGAGATGTCTTATGCATTGGGCTTTGATTAAACAACGGTGTTTTTTAAGGGCATAAATGCAAAAAAATTTAAATTTTTATATGCTATTTAATTGGCCCTGTGTCGATACTTTTCATGCTCTTTCTATTTATTAACTTATATCAATACCTCGCCTCCGCTTTAAGCATATAACTTAC
>JAUIKU010000148.1 GCA_030430675.1 Bacteroidia bacterium
CAACAGGCCCTTTGCCCTGCAACTGGCAACCCATGGCTATACTCATCATTAGCCAAACCAAATATCCGGGTTGTTTTAGTAAATGCACTTTTTAACGTACTTTAACATAAATATAGAACTATTACAATTTATTGTTGTTTCTAAATTAACCATAAGAAACACAGATGAAGAATCCAGCAATATTATCGCTTTTACTATTATTTGGTGTCAGTGCCTGTGCCCAAAACGGAAAGTCCAACCTGACAAAATCCGCCAGTCCTGCAATTGATGTGGAAAAGGTTGTTAAAACAGAAGATGAATGGAAGCAGGTGCTTACCAAGGACCAATACTACGTATTGCGCCAACAGGGAACAGAGCCCGCATTTACCGGTAAATATCATGATCATAAGGGCAAAGGCGTTTACGTATGTGCCGCCTGCGGTAACCAGCTATTTGCCTCGGAGACCAAGTTCAGATCCGGTACCGGTTGGCCAAGCTTTTATCAACCAATCTCAGAAGCCCAGGTAGGTACCGAAACTGACCGCTCCTACGGTATGGTCAGGACCGAAGTACATTGCGCGAAATGCGGGGGGCATTTGGGGCATATTTTTAATGATGGACCCCAGCCCACCGGTTTGAGGTATTGTATCAATTCAATATCCCTGGATTTCAAAGGAGATCAGTAGACAAGCGCGTGGTTAGTACTGATTGCTGTCAGCCGGACAAGTTTTGCAACAACATATACAATATCAAAACTGTAGCCAGCATTATTTGGATGATGTCTTTCTCATTTCGCAGCAGAAATGCTTGAATACTCCGAAGATCTATCCACTTCTTCATTTGTATAAAAATCTGATTTACAGTTTGGTAAATCATGGCTTTTGGATGATTAATATAATAGTTTTCCGGTAAAAAAAGATATACCAATCCACTCAAATCCCCGCTATGTAATGAATTACCGCATTTTAGTTAAGAGCAAACTGCTTCCTGAATGGTTTGGCAATACATTTCCACGAAATGCTCCAGCTTCTTAAGCCGGTATTGCATGATCCATCTTGGGTGAGGTAAAGGGGCTATTTGGTCGAACAGCTGGTACTTTTGGTTTAGATAAACCAGGTATTTGTGGTTTTTTCCCTGTCCCAGGCTGAATGCCTGAGAACAGGCTCCCATGTCAATCTGAGCTCTTAATGCAGTCACCATAAACTGTTCCCATTTATCCTGAAGCTCCCGTAGGTCGTAATAGTTCAAATTTTTTCCAGACCTGGTAAATCCAAAGGGTGAAACAGAAGTGAAATAGCAATCTCCGTAAAACTTCTCTGCTCCGCCATAAGCATCAATCATTTGATAAATAAATTTTGATGACAATTCAGGCTTGAGCTTAAATTTGTGATTGATGTTACAAACTTCCAGCAATCGGATGGGATCTGTGAAAGGGACGCCAGTGGTGCCAGCCCCGAAGCGACCAGGGTTAATACCAATTAGAAAAATACGAGATCTGTGATCCTGGTAGTATTTAAGGTAAAATCGAGTCATCGCCTCCCAGGCATCGTCGTTTAAATGGGGATACAACACCTCAACATCAACTGGCACTTCCGGAACGGTGACCAGTCCCTGGTAAAAGGATAATACTTTATGACCAAAGGTTTCCAAGGCCATGAAAATAAAAAAACCGCTGATGATAACAGCGGTTTTTTAACTAAACCTGTACTAATATACCCGTTCTAAAAATACGGGTTGTCTTTCAAGCTGGCCATGATGCTTTTCATAGGCGTACAGCTTTCCCCTGTTGAATAGCCATATATCATTATCGTCATCATCATCATCGAGTATCAACCCCCCTTGAGAATCTATGTACCAATGGGCGTATTCTATACTCTCCTCTCCGAAAGCATCTACTATGATTTTTAAACGATTTTCTTTCTGGAATTCAAAACTGATGTCAACTTCATCTAAAATATCCAATACAATACCCGAGACTCCTGTGGCGATGATCTTCCCTAACCAGGGAACATCTTCCTGCTCAAGTTCGTTTTCGATGAATTCCTCATCGAAGTCAAAAACCAGTTGCCACTGGCCTTTCAAATCACGTTCCTTTACTTTCTTTTGCGCCTGCACATTAACACCAAGTAACAGAACAAGCAGAATACTTAAAGCGATAGATTTCATGTTACACTATTTTGTAATACAAGGTACCAACTAATATATGATACTTTGTTTTACCAAAAAAGGTTACGCCATACTACTATTATCTTACCGGAGAGATCTCATTCGAATGTAAATGGTTTTGGGAATTGCGGGTGCGTATTGAAAAGAAAGACCAACTGCACCATTATACTAAGGTCACTATAAAAGCAAAAAGCGGGAAGTGTCTTCTGATGAATCGACTTCCCGCTTCATGATGCAAAATCCGTAGAACTTACACCACGCCAAGTTGTTGTTATTTGGCTTCATTTTCCGCGAAGTCATCCGAAGAATCATCCGCTTCACTTTCTGACTCCTTCAATTTCAATCTCTTTCCAAATTAACCCCCGTGAGAATTAACAATTTCCGAGATTTTCCTTGAATTTGCCTGGCTAATTAAAGCCTGCCCTTTATCTCTCACTTGGTATACTAAAGGTATGTTAACAGAATATTATTACAAAATGATCCACCTAAAACTTATGAACAATTTATTCACATTTTTGTGCACATTTTAGTCCGCATTTCAAGCATCTAGATTATGCGGGTTTTGAAAAGTAAAATGAACCTACAGCAGCATACTAAAAATCCATAAATCGATAGTATCTGGCAAAAATGGCGGCCAACAATTCATACTCGGAGGCATTATAAATAAACTCATCCGACAAGTTACAGTATTGCAGAAATTCCTCCAGCTGTCTTCCCTTCAGTCCGGTGGCTTCTGCCACTACATCCTCATTAAATCTCGAGTTAATAAACTCTCGATAGGTTTCTTGAGCTTCCCGGTTACGCCGGGCTTCTAACAGCACCGCAATTCGCTTCTGTTGTTGTGCCCGCTTATTAAACAGGTTGGCCAGCCCGGTAAGCGCTCCTTCCAGTGCTGCGCCACCTTCCGGTTTGGTTGATGTTCCCAAGGAAACTGTATGTTCACGACCTTTGGGGGTAGTTTTTGGTTCTGAGGTCGGTTTGTCACGATAAATATTCGGCGGGTTCTCATCCCGCTTTTTTTTATTGATGTTGTCCAGATATCTCCTAACGGCTGCTGGGTTCAGATGCCCCTGAACCACCACTTCACTGAGCTCAATGGTGCGCAATGACAAAGCCAATTCAATATAAGGGCTGCCCCGTTTCAGGCTATCAGGCAGGATATAAAACTTGGATTGATAATTTACCGCTGAAAACACCAGGGTATCGGTGGCCTTGATCCTGATGGAGAAAAAACCATTTTCATTGGTAATAGCTCCTGTTTCCTGGTCAGGCACGTATATATATACCGAAGGTATCGGAGACAGGCTATCTGCATCTACGACCTTGCCGGATAAATTAATTAGTGGCGTTTGACCCTGGCAATGCCATCCGCACAGTACCAACACCAATACAAAAACAATTCTCAGAAAACCTCGCAATAATTTTAAGACTACCGGTTAGTTAGATACAAACATACCCATTTAACCAACACATGCGAGGTGAGGTTTGTTAAAAAATGTTATAAAAATCTATGGTTTTTATCGCTTATCCTTACTACCGAACTTCGCTCAGGCCAGCGTCATATTAACTGACCTCCTGATTATTTCTACCATCTCCGGGCGCCTCTCGGGATCCATGATATTCAAAGCCCGCACCCCTGCCAGCTTCTCGATCAACTGCACTCCGGCTTCGGTATTAGTGGCTATTCCACTTACCAGGTGTGGCTTAAATCCAAATGCCTCCATCACTCCGTATACCCCATAGGGATCGGAAGCACAAAGCACCATGGTCTTGATATTATCCTGGAGCATCTCAATGGCTACTTCCCCATTGTAGGGCTCCAGAGGTGAGGCCCCTATTTCTACTACTGCCAGGTCTGCCCGCTCTCCTGCCATTCGACTTAAAAGGATCTTCAACGCTGCGCGATACTGGTGTGCCGGACATACACTTGAAGGTAACCCTACATCCACGAAATCAAAAATAGCATCGGCGCCGGCATCTCCCATGGTCAATATATCCCTGTACCTGCCGGCTCCGGTAAGTTTGGCCCCCAACACCTTCAAATTAAATTTTTTCAATTCCCTGATTATGATCCTGGCAGCGGTGGTTTTACCTGCGGACATAGAAGTACCCACCAGTACAATACACGGTGTCTTGAATTCCCTTTCCTCTTTTTTTTCCACGTAGTCGTGCATGTTGACCGGTCGCTCTTCCATAAATACATGTCCCAGATAGCGGGCTCCTATAAGCGGCGGCAGTTGAAAAGAACTTGAAGTAGCTTTGCCCAGCAGACCCGCTCCGGTTAGGAAATGCATTTCCAGGTCGTCGTTAACATCCTGCCAGGATCCCACCGCTTCCAGAGTGGCAAACCGAACACCCAGGGCACCCACTACCAGATCATCTTTGGCAGCCTGCATCATTCTTCCATTGGCCAATTCAATGTTTAATGAATTTCTTCTGGTAGTTACTTCTACTACTACATAATCAGCATTTGCCCAGTCTTTTAGCGGGATTGGTTTAACGGTAAAAGCACCCCCGGAAAGATTGGATATACGGGTTAGCGAAGTATAGACATACGACCTTTTCATAGCTTGTTCAACATTTAACCGGGTCCATAAGCAAAAGTAAGGTCAACAAAGTGGTACGCTCGATCATCCTATCGATATACATGAATTCGTGAACCGCATGTGCCCCGTCACCGGTAGCCCCCAGCCCATCCAAAGTAGCGGTATACAGGCTGGTGGTATTTCCGTCGGATGCTCCCCCGGCACAAGCTTCCTCAAGTTGTACTCGCAACAGGTCGCCTGCCTGTCGGGCATTTTGCCACAATTTCCGGTTCCTTTCCGTAGCCTCCATTGGCTGTCTCCCGATAAACCCCTCAATGGTGATTGCGACCTGCGGCTGACTGTGCTTTAAATCATGAATTTTCTCCGTAATAAAAATGGCATCTTTTTGAGTAGGGACCCTTACATCCACTACCGCACTGCTATCAGCGGCCACCACATTGGGCCGGGTCCCCCCTTCTACCATACCCACATTTACGCTAATTCCTCTCTCCGGATCATTCAGCTTAAACAATGCCTGGATAATATGAGAAAGTGCCACGATAGCATTCGACCCTGCCGCTGGATTCAGTCCCGCATGTGCTGATTTCCCTTTGACTTTAACGGAGAACCGCCCAACTCCCTTGCGAGTGGTCTTTAACTTTCCGCTTTCTCCAAATGAAGGTTCCATGACGAAAGCCCTGTCCGAAAGCCTGGCAATTCGCCTTATGGCATTGGTTGACTCCCTGCTCCCTATTTCTTCATCGGAATTTATTAGCACTATGGGAACCACCGGTATTTCCCTGTTCAATTGGTACAATACCTTCAGTGCATAGATCATCTGAGTCAATCCCCCTTTCATGTCATAAACCCCTGGGCCACGAATAATCTCCTGGTCCGCGCTTACCGGCATGCGTTCCAGGGTTTCCAATGGCCAAACCGTATCACAGTGTCCGATCAATAATTGTACTGGCCTGGACCTATCCCGTTCATCCGGACTGGCATACAGGAATCCACCGGTCTTTTTACCAGGCACCCGGATACTTCTATATCCAATACTGGACAAGTTTTGCTCCAGCACTGATATTACAGCTTCCTGTGCCTCCGGTACGGTTGATGGGGATTCAAGTCGGGCCAGAATTTTCACAAGATCCACCATTTCACTCCTGTAGTCATCCACCAAATCCCTTATATGTGATGCGGTACGCTTATCCATAGCTACTTTTCAAATTTGGCGGGAAATGGAAAGGCCAGGGAGTTTTCAATGGTAGCGAATCTATCGGGAGGTAAATACGCCAGTAATGGATTTTTATAAATCATTTGTTGAGGGTCCTTATCTGAAGAACGAACGGCTCGTTCATCGGCATGTGCTGCCACCACCTCCCCTATGATCAAACTATTCTGTCCAAAACCATCTACGATGCGTTCTACGTTGCATTCCAGGAATAGGTATGAATCCTTAAGAAAAACACCATCTACTGTATCAGCGGCAATTGTAGGCAAATCATTGAGAATCGGTTTGTTACCAGCCTTATCACACCGGGAGGACGCGGCCAAACTGGTCAGCAATACCTGGTTGGGCCTGGGAAAACTAACCGTAAAAGCACCGTAGTGTTTTGCATTGTGATAGGTCGAATGCCTGGGGGTACAAACAAAGCCAAAATAGTGTTGCCAGCCCACAGGCATCGCCATGTGTTTGGGAGCCAAATCATAATGATCATCCTCCTTGGTGCCAATTACCACCAGAGGTGCTACCATATAAAAACGCTCCCATAGTGGGGCTGCTTCTAAATCCAGGGTCACTACACCGTCACCTATAACACTTCCAGCCATACCGTCAAATTGAGGATTCCAGGTGATAGCTCCTATGAGATGGATCAAATTGCCCTTTGACTTTGGTCAGTCCAGGGCATTTGCTAAGCTGCTAAAGGATCAAAATTGCTGAGTGCAGGTAAATTATTGGGATTCCAAATTGTGGCTGGGCTGTCCCAAATACTCTGCCGAGCAGGCGGCTCCAATAATTCCGGCATGATTTCTCAGTTTTGCCGGGATTATCGTGGTTCTGCATTTCAGGTATGGAAAGAACTGTTCATGATACTTACTTACTCCCCCGCCTAATATGATCAGGTCGGGATGAATTATGGACTCGACATAGTTGAGATATTCATTTAACCGCTTCCCCCACTTTTTCCAACTGAGGTCCTTTTTTTCTCTCACCGAGTTCGCCGCATATTTTTCCGCGATATTCCCATGCATCAAAATATGACCAAATTCCGTGTTAGGCACTTGTGTGCCATTCAAAAACAGGGAAGAACCGATGCCTGTTCCTAGCGCCAGGATCAATACCACTCCAGGAACATCTTTGGCAGCGCCGAATTTTATCTCTGCCCAGCCAGCGGCATCAACATCATTTGATACATGAGTGGGACATCCGGTCTTGGAAGATATCATTTTTGAAACGTTTACCCCAATCCATGCATCATCGATATTAGCTGCGGTACGGGCCACTTCATTCTTAACCACCGCGGGAAATCCGCAACCGGTAATACCATTCCAGTTGAAGTATTTGACTATTTCCGCAACTGTAGTGGTGACTGCGTCAGGTGTAGCCGGTTTAGGAGTAGGAATGCGATAGCGATCGGTGAGCATCTCGCCGGTCTCTGTGTCTACCAATGCACCTTTGATCCCAGACCCGCCGATATCAATTCCAAGAATTTCCATATACTTTAGTATTTCTGATAATAAAACTATAAAATACTAGGGAAGTTGGACATACAAACGGTCATTTTCAGGTAAAATTTTTATACTTTTAAAGATTTATCAAGCAAAAACAATATGGTTTCAAGGATTGTAATTGCATTAATCCTGTGCTGCAGTTTGTTCCCCCTTAATGCTCAGGATCAGTACATTGTAAAACTCAACGGTGATACTATTCGAGGAAAATTGCAAATCAATCCAATGAGGGATAACAGTCAGTCGATGTTCTTCAAATATCTGGATGGCTCTAAAGAAAATGTAAGACCTATCAGGATATCCTATGTTTACTACGATGAGGAACACCAATATCGATCCATCCCCTTTTACAACCAACGTTTGTTTATGCAAATACTAAAGGAAGGTAGAAATTTAAGCTACTATCACTATATACGCAAGCGCGACAATTCCGTAGCTACCACCAAGGTACTGGCAAAACCAAATGGTGACGCACTGGAAATAAGTGCCTTAACATTCAAAAAACACGTATCGGAATTCTTAGAAGACTGTCCCCAAATTCAGGCGAAGGTCGATGCCAAGGAATACAGATATAAAGACCTGGATCAACTGGTTGATGATTACAACAACTGTGATATTCAGGTGGTATTGGCCAGTTCGGTTAACAGTAGTTCGAAGTCAACCGGCAGCATGGAAAGCGCCACGGTAACAGCCGCTGCCGCCGGTGCCGACAGTAACAATACTGGCTCCATGGGATCAGGAAAACAAGCCAAGCTGGAGCAGATCGATGCATTTAGGAAATACGTAAGAGGATTGAATAACTTCGAACACGCCAGGGATGTATTAGAATGGTTGACCGATGTGGAATACCGGGTAAGCCAGGATCGCGACGTCCCCAATTACTTATGGAACTCCCTAGACGCCATGACTAATGGTAATGACCAGCTTCAGGAGGAAGCCGGAAAACTCCAGGCAGCACTGAAGAATTAATGGATAAACTGCGGGGTTTTAATATTCAAATTAAGTTTCTTATTGATACTTTTTATAAAATAATCGCAGGTTGCGGGCGTATGAGCTTCATCATCCTGATGCGCAAAAAAATAAATATTCTCTAATCCCGTATCCACCCACTGAGCAATCCTATCTACCCATTCATCCATCCTGGTATAGTCAGATTGGTGGAGGTCATACCCGTTGAACCGTATAAAAGCCAGGTTGCTGGTTAGCCGCTGGTGTACGCAATCCCTTCGTCCGGCAGTATCGGTAATTACCATGCTTTTACCATTTTCCGTCATCATGTGAAAAAGTTCATCACTAGCGGTTTGATCCGTAAACCATCCGGTATGCCTCAGTTCAACTGCCATCAGGTAATCCCTGGGCAACGCTGCCACAAAATGCTCCAGCTCTGGGAATTTGGTAGGAGTAAAATTATCGGGAAGCTGCAAAAATGAAGGGCCCAGGTTGTCCCCAAAACTGTTCATGATATACATAAAGGCTTCGGTAACTTCCTCTGCTCCTTTCAGTCGCTTATAATGACTGATGGTCCTGAAAAATTTGGGGCAGAATTTAAATCCTTCTACAGCCTTCCGGGACCACGCTTCTGCCACTACTTTTCTGGTGCCGTAAAAAGTTGAATTCAGCTCAATAGCATTAAAATGCTTAACGTAGTGATCAAGAAAATCCTTTTCCTTTGTTCCTTCAGGGTACAGATTGCCCACCCATTCCTTCCTGCCCCACTTGGCACATCCGGCATAAACCTTTGGTTGAGATTTATTCTGCTGTTCCAGTACCTTCCTGGTGTCGGGATGATCCGCAGGCAAACTCAGATCCAGCTGATCTAACTCTTCTACAGATACCTTTCCAAATTTCATGACTACTACACACTGCTTAAAGTTGACAATCTACTGTCCGGGATCCTCCTGCATATCTTCTTGCAAATTCTGCCATATCCTGAACAATGCTACCACTCCTATGATCGCCCCTACGGATAACGCGGCTGCCCAGGTGTATTTACCATATATCCAGTAACCGGTGGCAAATAATGTGGCAAACACTGTAAAGCATCCCACGGCGGTAGCCAGTATTTCCAGGGGCACCTTCCAGTCACTGGTTTCTCCTGAATCTTTAAGGTCTTCGGCAGGCATTTGATCGGTAATATATTTCCAACCCGGTCCTCCCGGCCTGATCAGCTTGTAGAACCCGAACAAGGTCTCCTTCCGGGTTTGTGGGGTAAGATAGGTTGCGGCAATCCACACGATTGTGGTTAAGAAGGCACCCAATACAGTTTTTTGCCAGGCCAGCAAAGGTATAAAATCCAATTGATCGTGAATGAAGGTCAAATATATGGCAATGATCAAAGAGGAAAACATGGCAATTATTTCCGTAAAAGCATTGATACGCCACCAAAACCATCGCAATATGTAGATCAATCCCGTACCTGCCCCTAACAACAACAGCAGATTAAAAGCCTGGCTTGCATCTGTTAACAGAAGTCCCAAAACAGTACCCAGTACCATAGTAATCACCGTGAAAAGCCTACCAGCCCACACCAGTTGGTGATCTGTGGCATTGGGCGAGATAAATCTTTGATAGAAATCATTTACCAGGTACGATGCACCCAAATTCAACTGGGTAGAGATGGTAGACATATAAGCAGCGATTAACGAAGCTGCTACCAACCCTAATAGTCCATTGGGTAAAAGGGTAAGCATGGCGGGATAGGCAACATCGTGCCCCAATTTGTCTTCCGGCAACTCCGGAAAGGCTTTCTGTATATCAGAGATTTCAGGAAAAACCACCAAGGAAGCCAATGCAATCAGTATCCAGGGCCAAGGTCTCAGTGCATAATGGGCTATATTGTACAACAAGGTGGCACCCACGGCGTTTTTCTCATCCTTAGCTGAAAACATCCGCTGGGCAATATAGCCACCCCCACCTGGCTCCGCTCCGGGGTAATACGAAGCCCACCACTGTACGGCCAGGGGCACTAACAGTACGGGTATCCAAACCTGGGGGTCACTCAGATCTGGCAAAAGGGATAGTTTACTTTGTACCACCTCATTTTGTAACAGATTTCCAATTCCACCCACCTGGTCCAGGTTCACCAGGTATACACAGGCCCATACCGAACCGATCATGGCCAGCATGAATTGCACAAAGTCTGTAATGATTACTGCTTTTATGCCACCCAGAGCACTGTATATTAAGGTAATAGACCCCGCAATTAACAGCGTTTGCCAACCTCGTAAATCCAGCATCACCTCTCCGAACTTGATTGCCGCCAGGGAAACGGCCCCCATTACCAGCACATTAAATATCAATCCCAGATATAAGGCCCTGAATCCTCTGAGAAATGCTGCGGCCTTCCCACTGTATCTCAATTCGTAAAACTCAATATCCGTCATTACCCGTGAACGACGCCATAACTTTGCATAGACAAACACGGTAAGCATACCTGAGAGCAGCAACGCCCACCAGGCCCAGTTTCCGGCAACACCGCTGTCCCTTACCAAATTGGTAACCAGGTTGGGGGTATCTGCAGAAAATGTGGTGGCCACCATAGAGACACCCAACAACCACCAGGGCATATTTCTTCCCGACAGAAAAAACTCAGTAGTGCTGGATCCCGCCCGTTTGGAAACAATTAAACCGATTAACAGGGAAACTAAAAAGAAGGCCCCGATAAGGACCCAGTCAATATTTGATAATACCATTGGTAAGCCATATTAAATTCTTCAATTGTCTTATCTTTGAGCCAATCGAATTTTTAATATAGCAATATTTTTATTTATGAAGCCTACTTTACTAATTCTTGCTGCCGGAATGGGAAATCGCTATGGGGGGTTGAAGCAGGTTGACCCCATGGGTCCTTCTGGTGAAACCCTGATGGAATATGGAATTCACGATGCTATTAAGGCCGGTTTCAAGAAGGCCGTTTTTTTGTTCCGTGACAATATTGTGGATGCATTCGAGCAAAACTTCCGCAAACTTCAGCAGCATATTGAGGTAGAATACGCATTTCAACCCTTAAATCCCGAGGTTATTTCAGGGGATCAAAAACTCACTTATTCAGAAAGACAAAAGCCCTGGGGAACTGCCCATGCGGTGCTAAGTGCAGCCGAAGCAATTGATGAGCCTTTTGCAGTCATAAATGCGGATGACTTTTATGGGCCCAGCGCCTATCAGGTAATGGGCGATTTTCTTGCCAATGCTAATGTGGACCGCCAGCAATATGCCATTGTAGGCTATCCCATTGAGAAAACGCTGTCACCATTTGGTACTGTTTCCAGGGCACTGCTGGAAATAAACGGTCAGCAGGACCTGCGCCAGGTAGTAGAAAGAACCAAAATCCAGGAGATCGACGGGGCCATTAAGTACTATGAAGACCAACAAGCGGTTACTATACCACCGGGAACATTGGTTTCCACCAATTTTTGGGGCTTTACCCCTGCTATTTTTAAAGAGCTTCAGTCCCAGTTTTCCAGATTTGTAGCCGAAAATAATCAGAACCCTAAGGCAGAGTTCTACATACCCTATGCGGTAAATAGTCTGCTGGAATCTCAGTCTGCTTCGGTTGAAGTACTTACTTGTCAGGACAATTGGATGGGGGTAACCTACAAAGAGGATAAACCCAACGTAATGCAACAAATTAGGTCTTTTGTCGATCAGGGTACCTACCCGGAGCGTCTTTGGAATTAAATAGTAATGAGTCCGGACTTTAATTTCCTGGAACAACAATTCAACTTTCCAGGCCCCGTTACCGGTATAGCTCCCCTGGGTTCAGGTCACATACACGATACTTACCTGGTTACTTGCGGGAATGGTGCCTCCAGCAGTTTCGTGCTGCAGAAGTTCAATCATTTCGTTTTTAAGAAGCCCACGGAAGTAGCCAATAATATATGGCTGGTGCTGAATAATATGAACAGCTCATATCCTGACGGTGCCCCTCCCCTGCATATTTGTAAAACCAAAAGTGGCCAATTGCTGTATCAATCACCTGAT
>JAUIKU010000149.1 GCA_030430675.1 Bacteroidia bacterium
CCCTGCTGCAAAAACGACAACCCGGGGTTGGTACAGAACTGGCCCACGCCCAGTGTTACCGAGCCAGCCATTCCATTGGCAATGGCCTCTCCCCTTTCTTTCAGGGCTTCAGGCAAAATAAAAACCGGATTGGTACTGCCCATCTCCGCAAATACCGGGATAGGCACTTCTCTTCGGTTGGCTATATCGAAAAGCGCTTTTCCACCTTTGAATGAACCGGTAAAACCCACAGCCTGGATCAATGGATGTTTAACCAGCAAGGAACCCACTTCATGGGACTGACCCTGTACCAGAGAAAATACACCATCGGGCATTCCGGTGCGTTCTGCGGCCTTTAGTATGGCTTTGGCCACCATTTCTGAAGTACCGGGATGCGCAGGGTGTCCCTTAACCACAACCGGGCATCCGGAAGCCAACGCTGAAGCAGTATCACCACCGGCCACTGAAAATGCCAGAGGAAAATTACTGGCACCAAATACCGCCACTGGTCCCAGCGGTTTCAGCATATGTCTGAGGTCCGGCCTGGGCAATGGCTGCCGATCCGGCATGGCAGTATCAATACGGGCATCCACCCAGGAGCCTTCCCGCACAACCTGTGCAAATAATTTCAATTGGTTCATGGTACGGCCGCATTCGCCCTGCAACCTGGGAAATGGCAGGCTGGTTTCACTTTCAGCCTGTTGCATTAATGCATGTCCCAGCGCTTCGATTTCCTCGGCAACGGCTTCCAGAAAATCTGCCCGGGTTTCGGCAGATAGCTGTGAATATTGGTAAAATGCTTTATCAGCCAATTCGATTGCCTGGTTTACTTCCTCTTCAGTAGCTTCATGAAATGCAGTGGACAGTTCCTCACCGGTTCGTGGATTCACCCCGTGAAAGGTTTCTTTTCCTGCTGCTGAACTACTTTTTCCAATGTATTGAGTGCCTAATAATTCCATTTAGATGCTATTAATAGTTTCCAGTTTAGTATTTAGTTACCGGAGCCACCAAGTATACGCATGGCATTCTGGTAGTAGATCTTTCTCAGTACTTCATCCGGCAGATTCAATCCCTGTACCTGCTTGGGCGCAGACAAAAAATGAGTATCGAAGGTCACCGGGCCAGATTCGGTAAAATACAGCCAGTGTCTTCCCATCATGTTGAGAATTTGTTGTTTTTCCTGTTGTAACTCTTCCGCGGTCATTTCCGAAGCTTCCCCGGAAACTCCAAGATCGGTTCCATAGAGAAACCGGTCCTGATATTTAATAATGAATTCTCTGACAGCATCGGAGTCTTGTCTGATCAAATCCCCAAACCTGGCGGCGGGTTCTACATTAAAATTGGGGTATTTATCCAGTGTTTGGGCAATCAGGTTTACATCGTGTGACATCGATCCATGATGGGCCCCTACTACCACCAGGTCCGGATTGCGGGCCAACCAGTTGTTTCTGGCCTCCTGAATGGCTTCCCAGCTGGGAATTTCAGGATGCTGGTAGGCATGATATTGTGGATTGCGCCGATAATAACCTGCGTGCGGATTTTCATCATCCAGTGGCCTCCAGGCTTGCAGGGGTTCGCCAATATGTGCCAGTACCGGAATGCCTTGCTCAGTAAGGTAATCCCATACCGGCTGTATGCGCTCATCATCAATATGAACATAGTTTCCGGAATCATCAGTGGAAACCATACCAAAGTTCTTCCATACCTTAACCATTCTGGCGCCTAGTGACAGATCATGCTCGATATGCTCGATTATTTTTTCCGCATAATTATCATCGTCAATACCATTGGCTGTAAATGAGGTACAGAAAAAATATCGGTCCGGGTGTTTTTGAAAATTGTCAATAAGGCCCTGACGCGCCTGATGCCAGCGTTCTGTGTCCACTCTTCCCACATCCACCAATACCGCTTTCAAATTGAAACTGTCCAACAGTGGAATCAGGTAATCGCGATCTGCCCGGTAATGTGCATGAAAATCAATTTTAGGCATTCCAAAGTCAGCACTCGCCATAGGCGGTTCTTCACTGGCTTCATTTTTTGGGGAGGTACAAGTAACCAACCAGGGCAGTATTGCTAACAGTATAACATAATGTACCACCCGTTTTGTTCTGTAATAAAGGTTCGAAATCATAGACATATTCATGAACGGTTAAACTACCAATCTTCGGTCATAAAAATGGTTAATTAGCTGAAAATTTCCCATATTTTACCAAATTCTCCGCATGTTGTAATGAAACTTCTCAACAAGACCGGTTGGGTACTATTTGCAGTACTGGCCATAGGTGTTGGCCTGTATCCCCTGCTGTACTTTGTAATGGATGGGTCACAGGGGCTATTATCTCAGAAATCCGCAGAGGTCATGGACAACCCGGTTTGGCAAATGGCTTTCAGGTTACACATTTTTCTGGGGGGACTTTCATTGCTTACCGGATGGTCACAATTCAGTACCAAACTTCGAAATACCAGGCTTTCCCTGCACCGCAACCTGGGGAAAATTTATGTGGCCTCGGTGTTTATCAGTGGACTTTCAGGACTCTATATTGCCTTTTATGCCACCGGAGGCACTATTTCCCAGCTGGGATTTAGTTTTCTGGCCATTGGCTGGCTGGTCACCACCTATATGGCATTCAGCAGGATTAGGTCTATGGATATTGAGAAACATCAGCAATGGATGATCAGGAGCTATGCCCTGGCCTTTGCCGCAGTAACCCTTCGTATCTATCTACCCTTTATGCAAGCAGTATTGGGAATGCCATTTATCGAAGCCTATGTGATAGTATCCTGGCTTTGTTGGGTACCTAATCTACTTGTAGCGGAACTGATTATATCACCACCTGGTACAAACTATAGGAAGCCACCCAGGCAATGGCCACTACACTGATCCATAGAATGATATCATACCATCTGCTGGGAACAAACTGGGGCAGGGTTCTGCGATATCGAAAGTGAAGCGTGGCAAATACCACCAGTAGCAATAGCACCGATCCCACAATGCCGCCACTTATTACCATCAACACCGGGAGTTTAATAAAGACGAACAATGAGGCCCATAACAGGGGCATCACCCAGGCCAGGATAGCGATACTCCTCATGCGCATCTTCATATTGAAGAAGTTGATCCACCCCAACTGTCCAAACAGGTCGGAATATTGACGGTTCCAGGCCGCCAGGGCGGCAAAGAGTGTGCTAAACAAAACCATGAAGGACCCCAATAGAAAGATGGGCTTGGCTTCCGGGCCAATAGACTCGGTATACATACGAGAGAGCGATTCCACCATTTCATATCCTTCCGGAATTTGTTCCTGGGCATGTAACACTGCTGCACCCAAAAGATAGAATGCTGCAGTTACCACGGTATATATTATCATGGCCAGGATGGCGTCCAGGTGCATGACCCTGATCCATCCTTTAGCGCGATTTGTCCACTGTTCCGTTTGTTCAAAAGGTCCGGTATGAGCGGCATAGCCCTTTTCCAGGCACCAGTAGTTGTAATGAATTATTTCGTCCGCCCCTACCCCGGTAATCCCAAAAGCTCCTATGGCTACCGCTACGGCAGCTGCAGGCAATTGAAAGGTCAGCCCCTCCATAACATCGACCCACATTAACTGATAATCCGTAAACTTGAGAAAATAAATGGCCAAGAAGGTAAATACCGTAAAAAAACCGATCAGTACCAGCGAGAACCTTTCGATAAACTTGTAATAACCCTTGAAGGTGATGAGGGCCACCACCACCGCTACCAGGAAAGCTGCGGTGGCTACCGACAGTTGGGGGGCAACCATATTTAATATCAGTGCCACTCCACCCACAATACCGCCAAGTTGCAACAGTTTTACCAACATGACCACCAGTACCACCCACACAGACCAGCGAGCCGGACCAAACCTGGGCCCGGGAAGCCGGTTAAAGGCCTGCATGGCGGTTTCTCCGTACAGAATGGTATGTTTTCCCATCTCAATTTGTACCGCCACCTTTACCAGGCAACTCAACAGGATCACCCAAAAAGTGACGAAACCGGCTTTAGCACCCAGAGTAGTAGTAGCTATTAGTTCTCCACTACCCACAATAGACGCGGATAATATAAAACTCGGTCCCAGAAATTTCAGCTTTCTGATAAACCCGGAGGGAGGTTCAATGACATTTTCGGGTCTTAGAATGTAAGGATCCATATGTTTAATTAGAAATTACGAATTTCGAATTTCGAATTTCGAATTTCGAATTACCAATGGCAATTACTAGCTCGTAACGCGTCATTCGCAATTAATTAATACCAAGGGTCAACTCTTTTTACCAACTGCAACGGGACTCCCCAGGGGTCCCGCAGCATTAACAGTCTGGTGCCATTGGGGAGGTTAATGTCTTCCACAAAGCTGGCACCTGCTTCAAGCAATCTGGTTTTTGTAGCGTCAAGATCGTCGGTGCTAAATGCATTGTGATAAACCAAATGACTTTGAGAGTGATAATCGGGCACCGGTGCATCCGGATTATAATAGATCTCAATAGCGGTTTTGCGCTGATTGTCGGATAAAAACCTGGTAAAGGGCGGCTCTTCGAGTCGTATTACTTCCTGCAAACCGCAGTGCTCAACATACCAGTCGGACATAGCAACCGGATCGGGAACATTAATGGCAACGTGTTCTAAATTCATATCTTATTTTATGGCTATTGGTCTGCCGGGAGAACCGGTAGCCCCTTTAAATCTCAACGGAGTAAAAATGAATAAAAATTGATATACCTGATCTTCTGCCAGCTCATTGAAATCCAGGTTTTCCAGGTTCCAGATACCGTTTTGGGTGATCAGAAACTGATGAACCGGTGCCGTCAGGTCCGAATCAGGACCCTGTCCTACTTCCAGGCCATATTGGTCCGATCCCACCATGGATGCCTGTCGCCCAGCTACCCATTGCGCCACTTCCAATCCTATTCCGGGTGGTGAAACATTATATTTCTCAGGGGTATCCCAATATTTTGACCATCCATAACGAAAAAAAATAGCATCACCGGGTGCTATATCCTGTTCAGACATCCCCTGAAGTTTCAAAGCATCGCGTACATCCTGCAGGGTTACCAGGTAGTTCGGATCCAGACAATCCGTCTGCTTCAGAGCAGCGATATCAATTAAGATGCCTTTGGTAATGATGGGTTTAATGTTTTCAATACCCAGCTTTTTATGACCATAGGCGTGGTAAATCTCTTCACCCCTAAACCCATTATAGTACACGTCATGTTCGGTACCATCTTCAAATTTCATCCTGGTCCCTACGTGCCCCGGTCCGTCAAATTGCGTACCTACCTGACCTATTTCTGTAGAGAGAAACTCATCATTGAACAAAGTATTGTTGCTGCCCGAAGGTCCTGAAGAAGGGGCACCAGGGCTGCGCAAGGAGTAGACCCGCTGGCCCACCAATGGCATACCCGCTTCATAAACCTGACCTAGTTCGTAAATTTTACCCTCCTGTACCAACTTAAGCGCGGCCGTGACTTTCTCAGGGGTTATCCAGTTAGAGCCTCCGGACTGGTCACCAGCACCCCAAATGGGATGGGGCCACCATGGGCCCTCTTCATTGGTTTGTGCCAGGAGGAGCCCTGGAATTAGCATGGTAAAAGCAAAGACTTGTATGGCCAGTCTGGTCATTCTGGTTTTGGTTTTGAATGGCATTTACCTTCCCACTACCCTGCTAATGCCTCAAGAATATGCGAATTTTTTTTATACTTGCCGAATTTTAACCAAAGCTTCGTACTATGGCTCATAATTTGCCCTGGTTTACCAGTTGTCCGCCATCCAGCACCAGGATTTGTCCGGTTACCATCGGCGCTCCTACAATCAGGTGTACAATGGAGTTGGCAATGTCTTCCGGTAACGCTGTTTTAGCCAACAAAGTAGTACCGGCCATACGGTCTTTCACCTGCTCATACCTGTCACCCAGAAAATTTTTGGTCCATCTGCCCTGAATAAATCCCGGACAAACAGCATTAACCTTTATTTCAGGGGCCAGGGCATGTGCCAGTGACAGGGTCATGGTGGTCAGGGCGCCTTTGGAGGCAGCATAAGCTATGGAACTGCCTACTCCCGATATGGCACTAATGGAAGAAGTATTCACAATTGAAGGGTCTTGTGCCTGGCGAAGGTGGGGAACTGCCGCCCTGGTAACCTGGTAGGCTCCTATCACATTTACCCGGTACAAAAACACAAAATCCTCTTCTGAAAGCCCTTCCAGGTCTGCATAATCACAAAACCTTGTGGTACCGGCGTTGTTCACCAAAGCATCAATCCGGCCGAATTTTGAAACGGTCTGCTCCACCATCTCCCGGCAATCCTGGTCATTGGCTACGTCTGCTCTGCATACCAGCACCTCGCTTCCTGCCTCCCTGCATCTGGAAGCGGTAGCCTCCGCCTCTTCGGAACTTCTGGAATAGTTGACCACTACGTTCCAGCCCCTATCGGCCAGCTGTAAACAGGTGGCAGCGCCTACCCCGGTGGCCGACCCGGTAACCAGAGCCACTTTTCGATCTTTTGTCATATCTTTTTGGTTTTCTTTAATGAGAATTTTAGTTAATCGTCCAAATTGAAATAAGCTTGTTGTACCTGTACCATTTCAGGGTATTCCAGCCCCTGGTCGTCGAAGGTAATTTGAAGGTGCCTGAGCTTCTGCTGTAAGGTATCCAGGGCACCGCTATAGGAAGGAATGCCATATACATTGTTCATTTCCATGGGATCATTCCTAAGGTCAAACATTTCCCATTCGGGATCTGTCGCTTCATAGCTGGTAAGCCCCAGGGGTAGGCCGTAATAAAAGATCAGTTTGTAGTCCCTGGTCCTGATGCCAATATGGGCAGCAACATCCCGGTGCAAAATGTGCTGCCAATAGTGATAGTAGATTTCCTGACGCCAGTACGCAGGGGTTTGTGCTCTCAGGTTATTCAAAAAGCTGCGACCCTGAATATCCTGTGGAATATTCACTCCGGCCATCTCTAAAATGGTAGGAGCAAAATCAGCATTAATGATCATATCCTGGTTGGTACTATTGGCTTGTACCCATTTGGGAAAGCGGATGATCAGCGGCATTCTCAAGGCCTCATCATACATGAATCGTTTACTGAAAAAGCCGTGCTCACCGAGAAAATGTCCCTGGTCTGCCGTATATATAATAACGGTATTATCGTACAAACCATTTTTTTTCAGATATGCCACCAGTTTACCCACGTTCTCGTCCAGTACCCTGCCGCAGCGGAGGAAAGACTTAATATACTGTTGATAAATATGCGCCCTCTGCTCTCTCCATTGGGCGTTTTGCAAGCGGTGATGTGGAAACGTCCTCTGGTTTATTTGCTCCAACTTCAAAGTAGTTCGTTGAGCAGCCTGTGAACGGTTGGCATATTCATCGTAGAGGTTGGGGGGCTCAGGCAGGTCCTGATGCGACCACAGGGTATCGTATGGGGGACGGGAAGCCCAGGGATCATGAGTGGCTTTATAATGGGTCATCACCAGAAAGGGGCTTGATGGATCCCGGTTATCCAGAAACTCTGTGGTCATGTTGGTTATGACATCCGTTGACCAACCCTGATACATTTGCAGACTATCTTCTCCTTTTACATAAAATTCGGGATCCTGGTATCTACCCTGTACCGGAAGCACCTTATAGTCGTCAAACCCGGTGGGTTGTGAGCGCAGGTGCCATTTTCCAAATAATGCCGTCTGGTAGCCGGATTCCTTAAGTGCCTGCTGCACCGTGAACTGGGAACCGTCAAATTCCTGCCCCAAAATTTGCACACCGTTTTTATGACTGTATTTTCCTGTTAAAATGGTGGCCCGGCTGGGGCTGCAGATGGAATTGGTGCAAAACACATTGGAAAACAGCATACCCTCCGAGGCAAGCTGATCGATATGCCTGGTCTGCGCATATTCGCTGAGAAACCCTCCATAAGCGCTAATGGCCTGGGTGGTATGATCATCCCCCATGATAAACAGAATATTTGGACGGGTTTCTACTGGCTCATCTTCCTGCCGTGATACCGCACAGGATACCAGCAGACAGGCAAAACAGATGGTAATATTTGCTCCGCAAATGTTCAATAAACCCATGTCTTGAATTTTTCACACCAGGCCCTACCCTCAAAGCTTACTTCTAACTCCCTAATTCTTAATCTTTAATCGTAAAAGCCGGTAATCTTTTAATCGCTCCACCATCTTGCGCCGATTCATGTGCCAATATGCCCACACAGGTTATGTTGGCAGATTCTACGGCATTGGGATACGGCTGACGGCCCTCTTTCAGGGCATTGACAAATGCATGCACCATGTGAGGATGAGATCCCCCGTGTCCCGCTCCCTGGGTGAAAGACAAATGCTGATGCTCGTCCAGGTCATATACTCCTTTAGAGGTAAAGGGCTTTATTTCTTCCGGTAGCAGATGGGCAAAGTCCGGACAGGTAACTTCCTCAGGAATTTCGGGCTCGGGCTTTTTGGCGGTATGTACTACCAGGGGACGGTGCTCAATCAGCGGCCACTCTACGGACTTCTTGGAACCATATACTTCGAAACTCTCCCGGTACTGACGGGCCACATCAAACAGTGACCGGTAAACGTAGGCGCTAAGATCTGAATCCTTAAACTTAATATGGGTGGACTCTACTGCATAGGGACTGTTGTAATGTTGATGTAAGTCTTCCCGTATGGTGCCCGAAGCAAAGCAGGATACGTACTCCGCCTGATCCCGGGTCAGCCCCAGTACCGGCCCCACACAATGGGTAGCATAATGCATAGGTGGCAAACCCGGCCAGTAATCCGGCCATCCATCCATGTCCTGCTGGTGACTGGCTTTGAGAAACTGAATTTTTCCCAGTTCACCCTTTTCATAGAGGTCCTTCATAAACAGGAACTCTCTCGAGTACACCACCGTCTCCATCATCATATAAGTAAGTCCCTTCTCCTGGCAAAGCGCCACAATCTCCTGACATTCCTCAACTGTAGTAGCCATGGGCACGGTACAGGCCACATGCTTTCCAGCTTTTAAAGCGGCTATCGATTGCCAGCCATGATCCGGGATAGGGGTATTGATATGCACGGCATCTATATCGGGATCCTGGATCATTTCTTGGTACGAGGTGTACCTTTTGGAAATCCCAAAGGCATCTCCTATTTCATCGAGTTTGGATCTGGTGCGCTGGCAAACAGCTACCAGTTCTGCATCCTTATATCTTTGGTATATTGGAATAAACTCCGCCCCGAATCCCAATCCGGCAATGGCTATCCTGATAGTTGAGTTGTTCATAGTTCTGATTCTAATTACTTTTTCTGAAGTGGTCTTTCATTTTAGTGAAAGATGCAAAACCTATTTGGTAAATAAAACCTAAATGTTTGCTTAACCTGACTGTATTTTGCTAACAATAATGGGATTTGTGCCCCGATAAGGGTAAATTTCAGTTACATGAAACCGCCGCTGAGAAAAACTCCCATCGCGGAGAACAAGAGTTTCGAGATCTACCACCTGGTGGAACCTTATTTTGATCCTGACTGGCACTTTCATCCCGAATACCAGATTTTCACCGTACTTAAAGGAGAAGGTACCCGGTTTGTGGGTGACCATGTTGGCCCTTTTAAGGAAGGAGAGGTAGTCTTTACCGGCCCCAACCTGCCACATCTCTGGAGAAGCGATCCGGAATATTTCGATCAACCTGAACTAAAATCCGAAGGGATTGTGATTTACTTTCACGATACCTTCCTTAGCGAGTCGTTCCTAAACAAGCAGGAAGCGGTACTATTGAAACAGGTATTTCAAAAAGCTTCCAGAGGCATCAGGATCGAGAAAGAAAAAGCCTCAACAATAATCAGTAAGATGCTGGTGCTGCTCGGTCTCAAGGATTTTGATGCCATACTGGCACTACTGGAGATCCTGAACCAATTGGCACATGTTAATGAATACCAGTTATTGTCCAGTGCGGGATATATCAACAATTTGAAGGAAACAGATTCGGCACGGATGAGTGCGGTACATGCCTATGTTATGAAAAATTTCACCCGCAAGATCAGTCTGGAGGAAGTTTCGGAAGTTGCAAACATGACGCCATCTGCCTTTAGTCGCCACTTCAAACGTCACGCTAACAAAACATTTTCCAACTTCCTCAGCCAAATCCGTATCGGTTATGCCTGTAAGCTTATTCTGGAAAAAGATTTCAGTATATCACAGGCCTGTTTTGAAAGTGGCTTCCAAACACTTTCCAATTTCAATCGTCAATTCAAGGAAATAACCGGGTACAACCCCATGAAGTACAAAAGGATGTACAGTGGGCACCAATATTGAATGCGAATTACGAATTGCGAATCACGAATACGGTTAATCTTGGTAATTCGCAGTTCCTAGTTGACCAGGGGGTTTAATTCAGGCTGTTCAATAAATCGCTTCTGCAAGGCTTTCACCCCGTCAACAAAGCTTTTACACGCCACAAAGGGATCGCCGCCAATTTGCCAGCCCTGCGAAGATATGGGGCCCTGGTATCCGAAAGCATAGAGCTTGGCCAGTATCCAGGCCATGTCGATCTGCCCTTCATTGAACCTGATGGCCTTAAAACTGGAATTGGTAAACAGACCATTGGTAAGTACTACATAATTCAATCGCTGCATCATGGGATGGGCCAGTGCCTCATCCAACTCTATGGAAGCTGGATTGGCATACCAGTGGTGGGAGCAAAATGCGGGGCCTATGGTCTGTGCATTTGCTCCATCCAGTATTTTAAAAGCGGATTGAGGCGTATCACAAATCCAGTCTACATGCGGGTAAAGGGAACCCCTAACTCCATTGTCTGCACAAGCCTTGTCAAAAGCGGCTATTATTTTATAGGCTCGTTCCCAGTGCCGGTCTTCCGCCCTGGCCGAACCCCTCTGGTCAAAAGTTGGTCCACCCAACTCGGCGTAACCACTCAATGACAAGGTGAAGTAGGGTTTTAATGGAGATTTACCGCATACTTCCACATTCTCAATGATTTTATCTATTTCGGCATCTATCTTTTCCGCATTGCGATCAATCACGGCACGGGTAGTCCAGTGAAAACCCCACACCTTAAAGTTGGTATCAGGTGTCAGGTCCATGGCTTCTTTCCAGCGATCAGAATTGGGGTCCACCACCGCAAACTCAAACCCATCGAAACCGGCTGCCTGGGCCTGTGCAAACTTCGATTTCCAGGAATAGGACCGCCGGTTACCCGTGTGGAAATTATCGAACAAAACCAATGGGTTGTCAGGGAAGTGCTGCTGGTTTTCCCCAGGTTCATCTGCTGTTGAAGGCTGCTTCTGATCTGCTGTACAGGCACCGGTACCCAGGCCAGCCGCAAGAAAAGATGCTTGTTTAACAAAAGTTCGTCGATCACTGTATTTGTTCATGGTAATTTGTTTATTCTTTTTATGGTTTTATACGCCAACGTTGGCAGTAGGCAGTCCACAGTTGGCAGTTTGCAGTTGGCAGTTCTCAGTACAGTATAAATCTATTAGATCACAGATCGAATATCTTAGATCTTAGATCTCAAATAGGTAATAAGGTCATTAAACTCACTCAATGTCATGGTATTTTGTAATCCCGGTGGCATCAGCGATTCATTCAATACGCCAAAACTTCTGGCATCCTTATAACCCTCAAACTCTCCCTGGATATTCATCAATTCCACCCGGTTCAGATGAACATCGATTTGTCGTCCGGTATGCCTGCTCCCTTCCTGGTCAATGACAAACCAACCCTGCCATTCCGGGGCCATTTCCTGTGAGGGATATATTACCGCGTTTATCAATTGCTGTTGACTTTTACTACTACCTATTTTGGTGAGACCCGGGCCGAAAGTCCCTCCCCAACCGTCTACCTTATGGCAGGTCAGACACTGGGAGGTCCTGGACTTAAATACCAATTCTCCCCGAATAGTATTCCCCTGGCCATCAACCATTTGTGTCCATTGCTCCGGGGAAAGCTTTTCCCGGTTGCCGTTATGACCTTCCCAGATCGACTGCACCGAAACCGGCAACGTGGACTTGTTCTCTTCAATCCATTCTTCCAGCGATGGTGAAATATCGTCTGCGTATAAAGTCAAATATTTCAAAGCAGCATATTGTACGGCCTCTGAAGGATCCCTTAACTGCTGTTTGACCTGTTCAAAACCAGGAGGTGATAATTCAGGTAATACCGCCAAAGCGTTGGCTCTTACCCGGTTGCTGTTGTTTATATTCACTGCTACCGAAAGAAGTTCACGGCCCAGCTTCTCTGGTTGAAGTTGATGACTAATACTGCGAATAGCATCCAAAATCGATAGTTG
>JAUIKU010000150.1 GCA_030430675.1 Bacteroidia bacterium
TATACCTGTACATTCTGGGGCAATTCTGTGTTGTGAATTTCTGATCGATCTCCCAAACCCACAAAGGCCACCCAATCCGGTCGCTCAGCTACTGCAGTGACCAATTTGTTGATAAAGCCGGTGTCCACTGTTGCCAGCGAACTCAAAGCACAGACTATTACCTTTTTTCCCTTACAACCGGCCAATGTCTGCTCTACAGATGCCACTGCCTGCTTATGATCGCTGCTTCGATTTTCCAAAATCATGGGTCCCGCATAGACTTCGTTGTCTCTTAACCGGTGGGGGAAATCGAATTTTTCAGGCATAATATGTATAGTAGGTATCCTGGAAAACAGAAGAACCGGACCGGGCAGATAAGTACTGCTGGCAATCAGTTCCTTATTGATGCCCAGTGTCTGAGCATAACGCAGCAGTGTCGATTTTTTGTCCATTCCCAGTTTTCGAATGCCCAGTGTGACATTTTTCAAATAGAGCGCGGTCCTTCCCCAAACCCAGGACCATACGATTGATGCTTTGCTGCTGTTGTTCACGCGCCGCCTTGAGTTTGGTATAGGAATATCTGGCCAGGCAGGAACTGGCAAAAAATGACTAATGATCAATACTTTAATTTGCCGGTTCACAGCATATAGAATATACTCCGGACACTCCATATCACAGATTACCAACTCCGGCCGGTATTGGGTCAACAGTGCCTGATATCCCGTTAAATGCTGTTCCAGTATGGCTACCTGTGCTTGTTGTCTTTGCCCTGAATTCAGCACCAATTTGATCATCCGGCGCAGTTTGGAACTGCTTTTTGATGTCCGGTACCTGGTCTGAGTAGATTGATGCGCCAGGGGCAGGAATATTATATGCTCCTGCTGTACCAGGGCGCTTACTCCATCACGTTCCGGAGCCAATGAATATACCCGGTGACCAGCCTCTTCCAGACGCCGATGGATGGCCATGCCTGCCAGAAGCACGCCTTTTAATCCGGATGTAATCACAAAAATATTAGCCAAAATAGTCCTCCCATTCCATGCTCGACCCTTCTATTTACGCTCGCTTGAGGTATTTTCCAAGCAATCCGGTTAGCTAAAGGTTTCGGATGTCACATAATTCTTCCGGATTCATTTATTTGAGTCAATGCTGGCAGAAAATAGCGGAAATGGATATTATGCGTACAGGTAAATAGTTAACACTTGGTTGGAATGAATGATTTGAAGTTTGCCATATTCGGCACCGGGTTCTGGGCCAATTACCAAATACCGGGATGGCTGGAGTCTGAAGGGGTAAGTTGCGTGGCCGCCTATAACCGCACCCGTAGCAAAGCGGAAATTATTGCGGAAAAATTTGCTATCCCCCGGGTTTATGATAATCC
Organism: Bacteroidia bacterium; assembly: GCA_030430675.1. Taxonomy (GTDB): domain Bacteria; phylum Bacteroidota; class Bacteroidia; order Cytophagales; family Cyclobacteriaceae; genus SZUA-3. Next base: position 1,361 of record JAUIKU010000150.1, read on the forward strand.
GCTACAGCTACTGGAGCAAGAATCTGATCTGGATTTTGTGGACATTTGTACTGATGTGGACACCCATCTGCCCTTTACCCGCATGGTTGCGGAACAGGGGCTGGATGTGGTATGCCAGAAGCCTATGGCGGCAAACCTGTCCGATGCCCGGGAAATGCTGGATATCTGCCGGCAAAATGGCGTGAAGCTTTTTATCAATGAAAATTTTCGCTGGCAGGCTTCCCTGCGCGCGCTAAAAGCCAAACTGGATTCAGGGGTTATAGGCAAGGTTTTCAAAGGCAGGATCAGCTTTTGCTCAGCCTTCCCGGTGTTCGAAAATCAACCATTTCTGGCGGAACTGGACCATTTTATCCTTACGGATGTGGGCTCTCACATTCTGGATGTGGTGCGTTTCTTATTTGGGGAAGCCCGCTCCTTGTATTGTATAAATTCCCGGGTGAATCCCACCATCAAGGGTGAAGACGTAGCCAACATTCTGCTGAAAATGACCAGCGGTACCAGCTGTTTTGCGGAGATGTCATATGCCTCCATACTGGAGGAAGAGGTATTTCCACAAATGCTAATCCTGGTGGAAGGAAGTGAGGGGTCTGTGCACCTGGATCGACATTATGAACTGAAAGTGACTACCAAAAACGGGACCGTTGCCGAACAGGTAGAACCAAAATTATACCCCTGGATCGACCCTGAGTATGCCTTGATCCATTCCAGTATCGTCGATTGCCAGCGCAATATTCTCGACGGGCTTCGCGGAGGCGTGGCAGAAACTACCGGCGAAGACAACCTCAAAACCACTGAGCTGGTTTGGAAATGCTACCAATCCGCCCAGTCAAATAAATTGATACTGCTATGATGGGGTAGATCGCTGCAACTGATCATTAAAACAGGCTATTTCATCTGCCGCCAGTGCCACCTGACTTTCTCCCACACCAACCTCAAGATCCCGGTCCGTTAGGTTGAACATCAGATAGTATTTAACACCATCCTTTTGAAAAACCATACCATCAAATAGCAACGGATCGGAGCTGTGGCTTTCAACTACCTGGTAATCGTGAAAACAGGACAACATGTTCAATACCTTATACAGTGGGAAAACGCCAGTCTCATCAAGTACGCCTTCTGGTCCGGCGGTTTGAAAAAATGTCACCTGCTCAACTCCAGAAGCCGCAATGTTCTTTATACTGGCCAGGGTCCACAGTGCCGCCAGTTGTGATTGCTGTCGAGGGTCTATGCGTTGCCGAGCGGTAAGTATTCTAGCCCCCGGATCGGTGGCATTGGGGTTTAGACGTCCGGCCAGGGTAATGGGCGTGATATGCACTTCCTTTCCCGAAGCGATGCCAGCGGCACTTTTCCCGATATCGTTAAAGGTACTGGGGGTCTCTAAGATAGAAGCATCATCAAAGGCATGTACCTGGGGGTGGACGGAGAAAAAAACAAAATCCACCCGGTCCGGGTGAGGCCGGTTGCGATTTAATTCGGTAAAGAAATAATCAGTACCGCCGCCTAAGGGCACCGGCCCCAGCAGGCTTTTAACCTGATCCGCGGCGGTCTCCAAATACTGCTTCGAATTGCTTTTTTCCTCCAGGTCAAAGCACATGACCGATTTCAACAATAAAGCGTCGAATCCCGGCAATGACTTGATGGCCTGTAGGTTCTTTTTAATTTCTCCGGCTCCTGAATAAAGCATCAATTCAACCGGGAGCGACAGGGCCATTGCCTGCCGGCATTGCTTCACCAGGCTTTGCTGCCAGTCCGGCTGGAAGGTTCGAGCTTCAATTCGCAGGTGTGACAGCTTGAGTTTTTCCAGCTGACTGATCATTTGCTCATCCAGTGACGCCTCATTGGCGGTCAACCCAATTCCTGGTAATTTCCCTATAGCCTTACCCTCGATTAACTCCTTTTGTGTATCACCTGATAGCATGGGGTTCTTGGCTTCAAACCGAACGGTAATTTTCTGATGCACCGTATCTCCCTGGTTGATGGTAACGGGAAAGGGCAATTCCAGGGGCGTGCAGTATGTCTTATATGAGGCGTCCAGCCAATTCCTCTGGTCCTCCATCTCAAATATGTCTCCTTCAAAATCCAGTGATACTTTCACCCGGTTCGTCTCCCAGGCAATGCGCTTTATATCCTGGTAGGGTTGATGTGGGCTGATTAACTCCGGAAACCGTCCTTCGCTTAATGTGTTGTTTGTATGGGTCACCGTCAGCGGCTCGCCTGCCAGTATATTTGGGTGTAATACCACAAAACCCATACGATTCCGCATAAACCGGCTGCGGGACTTTCCGGAAATTTCAAAAGTCAACTGATCCTCGTTACCGCCAATGTTACAATTCCACAGAACTTCAATATCTCCTTGCTTACTTAGTACGTCATATGATAATTGAAATCCCGCCTCGTTTTCTACCAGGGTTGGGTTTAACACCTGGTTGGGAATGGTATCCCAATTGGCGTCCCTGATGTAGAAGGCTATACCCCTCAGCATCTCCTGATCCTGAAAGCAAAGGTAACGCAAGCCACCGGAATCGAATTGTACATTTACCGGACCTGCCCGGAGTCGACCTGTTTCACCGGAACCCGGGATATCCTGTAGCGATGTATTCATACTATTCACATAATTCGGTTACTTAAAAACTGGCACCCCACATGGACTCCGCTTTCTGTTCCAGGTTTTGCTGATGGATAACAAACCCGGGGTCTACTATAAGATCGGGCACCTGCTCTTCTCTCATTTTACGGATCACCGCCAGAACCGATTCCTGACATTCAAAAAAAACATCCTGTACCCCATCTGCGTCCAGATACTTTTCCCTAAGCATGCGATATGCCATGGCATCTCCGTCAAATCCCCCCAGGATCACGTGATCGGGATGACCTATGGGGTGGTATTTGTCGGCATTCTTCAGGGCCGATACTACGGAGGGGAACAGGAAATCAGAACTACTGAAAATGAAATCAATATCGGGATTTACCTGCAGGGCATTGGTGACTCCAGCCAGCGCTTTTTCCTGGTTCCATTCCGTGGGAACTTCCGCCACCACTTCGATCAGGTCCTTATGTGCTGCCAGTGCATCGTCAAAACCTCTCCTGCGATTAACGGCATTAATATCTCCAAGGTCGCCTATCAAGATCATTGCTTTGTGCTTCTTCCCCGATTCCCTGGCAACTTCCGCCATATATTCCACGGTGTTCCTACTAATCTCGTAGTTATCTGCCACCACCGTGATATAATCTCCCTCGTTCTCCGCAGGAAGCCGGTTGTAAATGGCAATTGGAATACCAGCCCGGTTGGCTGCTTTTATTATGGGAATGACGGTATGGGCATCCTTGGGAGCTATCACTATTCCATCCACACCCCTGGAAATAAAGTTGTTAACCTGCTCGAACTGCCGGTTGGCATCTCCGTTGGCCACCGCCTCCAGGTAGCCCACTCCGTTCTCCTCACATACCGATTTCATGGCTTCTATACTGGCTACCCAATATTCGGTCTGCAGGGTTTCAAATGAGATACCAATTACAGTGCCTTCCTCTTTAGCCGCACAGCCTGCGGTCAGACACCCGACAATAACCAGAAGAGACCAATAGTACCTAAAGAGCATCATTTCAAGTGCTGATTCCTTTCATTTGTTTACGCCTGTAGTGCCGCTGGCTATCTACCAATACGATCAAAAATATGATGGTTCCGGTAATTAGCGGATATAAATAGGGATCCGCATTTACTATTACCAGTCCACTTTGGATCGACTGAATGAGCAGCGCTCCTACCAGGGTTCCTGGAAACACCCGGCCTTTGCCACCAAACAAACTGGTACCACCCAGCACCGCGGCGGCTATGGCCATAAATTCACTCTGAAAGCCAAATGTTGGCGAAACCGCTCCCAGTTGGGCAATGGCCACCAATCCCCCCAATGCCGCACAGCATCCACAAATTATATAAACCCTCAACAATACCCTGTTGAGATTGATACCGGCTTTCACAGACCGCTCCTGGCTGTTGCCCACAGCGTATACCTGCCTGCCAAAAACCGTGCGATCCAAAACCAACTGCGCTACCGCTACTACCATTATCATGATAATGACCGGCAAAGGTATACCCAATATCCTGGCAGACCCTATTTGCAAAAACTCATCCGGCAGATTCACCGCCCTGGTTTCGGAGATCAGCAACCCCAGTCCCCTGCCGGCAAAAAATGTGGCCAGGGTTACAATGAAAGGTACTATTTTAAACCTGACAACAAACCATCCATTCATCAGGCCCAATATTATACCCAGTACCAGGGTAACTGGAACAGCCAGCCACACAGATAAGCCACCCACCACCAGCTTACCGGAAATTACACCTGCCACAAACATTATCGAACCTACCGATAGGTCGATGCCCGCAGTTAATAATACAAAGGTCATTCCCGTGGCTACGATAGTCAAGCCGGAGGCCTGAAGTAGAATATTTAAAAAATTTTGCGTGGTGAAATACCCCGGTGACAATAGGCTGAATACCAGGATTACCAGCGCCAGTAATATCACAATGGACTGCCCTCTCAATCTTTTGAATATAACCGGATTACTCATCATGTTTAGTCACCTCTATCCATATTGCTTATTCCTGATCCGAGTGCCGCTTCCAGGATGGTATTTTTATCAAACTCCTGTTTACTAAACTCCCGGTAGATCTGACCCTGGCCCATCACTATGATGCGGTCGCACATACCCAATAACTCTTCGATCTCCGAGGAAATAATGATAGCACTGGCACCCTGATCCACCAACTTATTGATCAAACCGTATATTTCCTGCCTGGCACCAATGTCAATCCCCTTGGTGGGCTCATCCAGTATCAACATACCCGGATGAGTCATCAGCAACCTCGACAACACCACCTTCTGCTGGTTCCCTCCGCTAAGGGTCTGCACCTGTTGACGGTTAAGGTTTTGGTAGTTTATTTTAGTAATATCTGCATAGACCTTCGATTCTTGGTCAAGCGGGGCATATTTTACCAGCTTCAGCGGATTCAAATACCTGGGAAAAGAGGCCAGCTGAATGTTCTTTTGTATACTTTTACCTGTAAGCAGTCCCTCTTCCCGCCGGTCTTCGGCGAGATAAACTACTCCGTTTTTTATCCATTGGGCGGGACTGAACTTATGGTAGGTGCTATCCTTCCATCGCACGGTACCGGATAATACCGGGTCCAGGCCCAAAATGGCTCGTACCATCTCCGACCTGCCAGCTCCCACCAACCCGTAGAATCCCAAAATTTCACATTCGTTAACTTTGAATGAAATGTTTGTGACCCGGTCTGACTTCAGCTTCCTAACTTCCCAAACGGCTTGATCGGAGGCTTTTTTCGACCTGGCAGGAAAGTAACTATCCAGATCTCTTCCCACCATGTCCCTGATCAGTCTGTTCATACTGTATTGATCTTTGGGTCCGGCACTGACCAAGGTGCCATCTCTCAGCACTGCGATATTATCCGCCAGTTGCATGATATCGCCCAGGTTATGACTGATATATATCATGGCAATCCCCTGTGATCTCAGGTCACCAATCAGTTGAAACAGTGCCTGGGATTCATGCCTGGACAAGGCGGTAGTGGGTTCGTCAAAAATGATTATCCGGGGTTTACCGGCCATAGCTTTGGCAATCTCTACCAGTTGTTGTTGTGCAGTGGAAAGATCTTCTACCCGGGTATCAGGTGCTACCTTGAGATCTACCCGGGTCAGCAGCTCACGGGCTTTTTGGTTGGTCGAGCTGCGATCGATCAGTGTCAGACCGGCGCGCTTTGTGGTAGGAAAGCTGTTGATAAATAAATTTTCGCTTATGGATAAATTTGGAAACAGGTTGAGTTCCTGGTGGATAAATGCTACCCCGCTGTTATAAGCATCCTCCGCGTTCTGGGGAGCATACGGTTCATTATTGAGGTGCATTTCACCGGATGAGGGCTGGTGAATACCACCAAGCACATTCATCAAGGTCGACTTCCCGGCACCATTTTCACCCACCAGCGCCAGCACCTGTCCGCCATTGACCGCCATTGAAATGTCTTTCAATACCGCTACCGGACCGAATGATTTTGATATGTGACTGAGACTAAGCACTCCAGATAACTTTTCTCTCACCCCATACGTTCAACATGGCTGCTGACAATATGATGACACCTTTAACAATCATGATCAGAAAATAGGAAAGGCCGGCCAGGTTTAAGCTGTTGTCCAGCATAGCCATAAAGAACGCTCCGGCAACGGTCCATTGCAACAATCCTTTACCTCCAAAAAGGCTGGTCCCTCCTATCACCACCGCCCCAATGACATCGAGCAGCAAATTCTGACCCATCACCGGAGAGCCGGTTTCCAGCCTGGCAGTATAGAGAACGGAACCTATTGCGGCAGTAACACCGCTGAGCATGTATACCATAATGATGGTAAGATCCACATTTACGCCCGATATTCTGGAAGTTTTGGGATTAACACCCACGGCGTAGATCCATTCTCCCAGTAAACTTTTGTTCAATACCAGGTAGATCAGACCCAGTACCAGTAGTCCTGTCCATATCGGGAGCGGTAGCCCGAGAAAACTGGTATAGGGCATATCGACCAGGCCAGCCGGCAGGTTGTAGATGTTTTGAGATTTGGTAAGCCAAACCGCAAATCCCCCAAAGAACATCAGGCCCGTCAGGGTGACCATAAAAGCCGGCATTTTAAGCTTGGCTACGGAAATTCCGTTGATCAGGCCTATAATGCCACCGGTGATAACCATACCCAAAATTCCCAGGGCGATGGCCAGGGATGAACTATCAACCGGGCTGTAATCGGCGCTCATAATATATCCTCCCACTACGCTGGTTACGGCAATGATCGCAGTTACTGACAGATCAATACCGGCGGTGAGAATTACCAGCATCTGTCCCACTGCCACGATCAGCAAAGGCATTAAGTTGTAAAGCAGGTTCCAGGTATTGTTCACGGTAAAAAACCCGGGGGTGACCAGGGCGGCAGCCAGGTAATAAACAAGACAGAGGTACAGGATAATATTGGGGGATTTGGTCACTTATTCAATCCTCCGTCCCAGGTATCGATTTCTGTTCTGTTCACTTCTTCCTGGTCGAACCATCTGGAGGTTACTGACTTGGATTCTGTGAAAAACTTCACCCCGTCTTTACCCAGGGTATGAAGGTCCCCGAAAAATGAAAGCTTGTGGCCGGAGAATGGAAAGATTCCCACCGGAACCGGTATTCCCACATTGATGCCCACCATGCCGGCATGGCTACGCCGGGTGAATTCTCTGCCGTAATAGCCATTTTGGGTAAATATTATGGCGCCATTGGCGTATGGATTCTGATTCATGAGGTTTATACCTTCTTCAAAATCCCGTACTCTTTTTAAGCTCAATACCGGTCCGAATATCTCTTCGTCTCCCACCTGCATTCCGGGTTTAACGTTGTCAAATACATTGGGACCCAGATAATACCCTTCACCATATCCATCAACTTCAATCTCGCGTCCATCCAATACCAGTTCCGCACCCTCCCTGGTACCATTGTCTATCCTGCTTCTTACCAGATCAAGGTGTTCCCGGGTAACCAGCGGACCCAGCTGGGTGGATTTTTCATAGGCCGGTCCCACCTTCAGTTCCTGTGCATATTTGCGAATCAGTTGCGATAGCTGGTCGGCAATGCTTTCCTGAACTACCACTGCGGGCAGCGCCATGCATCGCTCACCGGCACATCCATAGGAAGCACTTATTATGCCCCTGGCAGTACGCTCCAGTGGGGCATCTTCAAGCACCAGGGCATGGTTTTTTGCCTGGCAAAGTGCCTGGACCCTTTTGCCATGGGCGGCAGCGGTGGCATAAATGTGACGTCCCACACGGGTACTGCCCACGAAAGTGATTCCTTTTACATTTTCATGCTTCAACAAGGTTTCCGCCACATCATTCTCACAGGTAACCAGATTAAATACCCCCTGGGGCAAGCCAGCCTGATAAAGCAGTTCTGTCAGGTACATGGCGGTCATTGGTGTGGCATTTGAAGCTTTCAGTACCATGGTGTTGCCAGTAGCAATACACAGGGGCATCATCCAGCCCATGGGAATCATGGCAGGAAAATTAAAAGGGGCAATCCCCACAAAAACCCCCAGAGGTTCCCGGTACAATACCGTATCAATGCCGGAGGAAGTGTTCATCAGCGATTCTCCCATCATCAGAGACGGCGCGCCACATGCCAGCTCTACAATTTCCTTGGCTTTTAAGATATCTCCTTCCGCTTCATTCCAAACTTTGCCATTCTCCCGGCAAAGCGTCATCACCAGGTCCTGGTGGTGGGTTTCGAGCAACTCCCTAAACCTGTACAGTACCTGAACCCGCTTTAGTACCGGGGTCTCCGCCCAGCCTGGGAAAGCCTCATGGGCCGCCTGAATTGCCTGATTTACCTCATCGGTACTGCACATGGGAACCCGGGCCAACTTTTTACCGGTACTGGGGTTGTGGATGTCCAAATAATTGTCGGAGGAAGTATGATGCCAGGCTCCGTTGATGTGTAGTTGCAGGCGTTTTACTTCTTGGGGATGCAATGTCTCGGTCGGGTTCATACGCTTAGTTTATGGTGTTATAAATAGCTATGATTTAAAATCATTGTCAAGTTTTTGACAACCTGTTTGTGAATGAAATCCCCAAAATGTGGCAATCATTACACAGACCCGGATGGCCAGGTCGGACCTCAAAAATTTTTTTTGCATGCAACAAACCCTTAAAAAGCCCTTTAGAAGGTCGTTTATGGGCTTGTGAGCTAATGACAGGGAAATTTCCAGCAATTGGAAAGGTTGTTGATCTATTATGGCTGACTACACCAGAAAATAAATCTGGTGGTCATTAAGAAATTTCAACTAAATCTAAAAAATAGAATTATGAATATCATTAGTTTAAAATCGATCTGTTTCCTAATGGCAATTGCCGTAATGGGTAGCTGTACTGAAACTAAGCAGGAAAATGCCGACGCTGCTTACGAAATGGAAGAAACTGAAGAGCAGATGGAAGATTTGATGTCGGCCTTCGAGGAAGAAAAAAATGAACTGATCAGCGATATCGAAATGCAACGGGATGAATTGGCTGAGCAAATTGAGTCTTTCCGATCGGAACTAAACGCTGAAACCAAGGAGTTTTCGGAAGAAACCAAAACTTTGGTTAACGAAAAGATCGATCAGTTAGATGTTGAAAAAAGCAAACTGGATGAGCAATTGGATAAGTTGCAGAATTCCGCGGAGAGCAATTGGGATGCTACCAAACAAGACCTTGAGAATACCTGGTCAGATGTTGAACAAGCTTCCCAGAATACCGTACAGGAGATTGAAGAATTGATCGAAGGAAAAGAATAAAAGCTAATTAACCAGCTTCTTATTGAGAGGCGGAGCATCACGGATGCTCCGCTTTTTTTATGTCCGTTGAGCAAATGGCTGACTGCTCCCAAGTCTCACGATCAACCAATTGTATGATTTCGGTCATAGGAATCTTCCGGTATAATTGTGCAGATTTGACTGCTTGTACTTAACCGGCAGTTATACATGAAGAAAAACAACACCCGCAACTCTTTGCTGGAAAGTTTTGAAACCATACTACCCCTGCGATCTTTAAAGTCCCTGACCGTCACCATTCAGGGCTTGATTGAGGGTAAACTTTGGCTTAAAGTGGTAATAGGTTTGGTGCTGGGAATTATCCTGGGAGTACTTCTGGGGCCGGATTTTAATTTGGTCTCCCCCGGCCAGGCTGAGATAATAACCAGCTGGTTGGCACTTCCCGGACAGATTTTCCTCCGATTGGTTAAAATGATCATTATCCCCTTGGTCTTCTCATCCATTATTATTGGGTTGGTTTCCAGTGGCGATCCTGCATTTCTCAAAAAAATTGGTCCCAGGCTGGTGGTATATTTCTCAGTCACTACTACCGTTGCTATCCTGATCGGGTTTGGTGTAGCCTTTTTGGTAAAACCTGGCACTTACATAGATGCCAGCAGGATTTCGGCAAGTCAAAATCTCAACCAGACCGATACAGCTCCGGTGACCACCGATTTTGATATTCCCCAAACCATCGTAAACATATTGCCTGAGAACCCCCTGCAAACACTGCTGAACGCTGAAATGCTGGGTGTGGTAATTTTTACCATCATTATTGGTATTGCTTTGTTGGCCATTGACAATAAATATGCGGAACCCCTTATCAGGTTGTTGGAAGCAGTGCAGCAAATATGCTTAACCATTGTCCGGTGGGCCATGGAACTGGCTCCTTATGCGGTTTTTGGACTCATAACACAGATTTCTGCCCAGATTGGGTTGGGAGCACTTGCCGGACTGGGTATGTACGTGTTGACCGTGCTTGCCGGACTATTGATCTTGATCCTGGTGTACAACCTGATCGTCTGGGCATTTAGCAACCTGCGTCCTGGGACGTTTGTAAAAGCGATCAGGGAAGTACAGTTGTTGGCTTTTTCCACCTCCAGCTCCGCTGCGGTGATGCCATTGTCGATTAAGACTGCGGAGGACAAATTGAACATCAGGCCCACAATCGCCCAGTTTCTGATCCCGGTTGGTACCACCATAAACATGGATGGCACCGCGCTGTACCAGGCGGTGGCCACGGTATTTCTGGCCCAGGTATTTGGGGTTGAGTTAAGCATGGCCACCCTGGCACTGGTGGTGGTCATTACCGTTGGATCATCTATTGGGGCTCCTGCCACACCGGGTGTGGGGGTGGTGATCCTGGCGACCATACTGGAAACCGTGGGGATTCCGGGTTCGGGTATTGCCCTGATCCTGGGCGTTGACCGGATCCTGGACATGAGCAGAACGGTGGCCAACGTAACCGGCGATTTAACCGCCTGTGCCTTCTTCGAAAAGCAGCTGGCTTCGGT
>JAUIKU010000151.1 GCA_030430675.1 Bacteroidia bacterium
CCAGGTATACATCTTTTTCCGTCAATAACTTTAAATCGGTCTTGTCCAGCAACAAAGCCAGCAGCGACTCCTCAATGAGCTGTCGGTCACGGTCATAAGGGTATTCTTCAAACAGTTTGGTGGAGACATTGACACCAATAATCACATCCGGATCAAATTCCTCCCTGGCCACGGATATGGGGAAATTGTTATAGATACCTCCGTCGAACAGGTATTTTTTATCCAGTTTCAGGGGACGGAAAAAGAATGGTACACTCAAGGTAGCTCTTAAGGCCTCACTAAGCCCTCCCTCCTTCAGTACCACCACCTGTTGGGTAAAAATGTCCGCTGCTACGGCACGGTAAGGAACCAGTAAACTATCAAAGTTGTAATTCGATCTTTGAGACGCTTGAGCCAGTAGCCCTGTCAGGGCAAAATTAATGGCATTGTCATTGGCCAGATTGGTATCGATACTCAGGGTGGAGTCAACATCGAGATCGAGATTAAGTATTCCGGAATTCTCCTCAGATTTTGAATAGTAAAACTGGTAGTTTTCTCCCAGTTCACCGTTTACCCATTGTTGAAAATTCTTGCTGAGCACCAGTTGCTCAATTTCATGGGGTGAATAACCGGCAGCGTAAAAGCCGCCAATGACACCTCCCATGGAAGTACCTACGATATAATCTATAGGGATCTCCTGCTCCTCCAACAGCTTCAAAACCCCTACATGAGCCAGCCCTTTGGCTCCTCCACCACTGAGGACCAGTGCTACCTTCTGTGCCTGTGCTGTACTACCCAGGAGGATAAAAGTCAGGATTCCGGCCAGGTATTTCATACCTATGCTTACCTCATAAATTTTCGGGATGGTGTTATTGGCTTCAATTCACCAGGTCATCCGGGGTGATTATTTTACTAGTCACCTGCCAGTACGGGAAAGTCTTGCTGATCGATTTCCAATTCATGCAGGCGACTAATCATATCAATCATAACGCTATCATAGGAGGTTTTGTTATCCTCGGTAATAGGTTCCGATGGAGGAAGTTCCACTTTCATGGCATCCACCTGTTTTCCATTTTTCCAAAAACGATAACACAGGTGTGGACCATTTGCCAGTCCGGTGCTGCCGACATAGCCGATGGTTTGACCCTGGGTAACCTTAACCCCGGCCTTTACCCCGCCAGCTATTTTGGACATATGCAGGTACTGCGTACTGTAGGTAGCATTATGCCGGATCTTGACATAATTTCCATTGCCGCGATGATATCTGGCCTCAGATACGATCCCATCTCCGGCCGCTCTGATAGGAGTGCCCCGGGGTGCCGCGTAATCGGTACCTAAATGAGATCGGTACCGTTTCAGTACAGGATGGAATCGTCTGCCGGAATAACGAGAACTTATCCGGGTGAACTTCACCGGGTATTTCAAAAATGCCTTGCGCAAACTATGCCCTTTTTCGTCGAAGTAATCCGGACCACTGCCCTGGTCGTACCGCACAGCGTAAAAAGGGTTTTCTTCATGTGTGAACTCGGCCGCTATTACCGGTCCCAGCTCGGCGACCTCTCCCTCCACTAATTTCTTTTGATAAATGATCTTGTAGGAATCCCCCACCTGCAACCTGCTAAAGTCGAGTTGCCATCCAAAGATATCGGCCACAAAATCCACTAGCTGAGGATTGGCCCCTCCCTCAATCATCGACTCGTAAAGGGATGTCTCTATGGTTCCTGTAATGGTGGATTCTACCGTGCTGATCTCTTTGGAACCGGTATAGACCTCTATTGAGTCCTGCAGATTGAATACCACATAGTCGATCTTGTTTGGTTCATAGATCATAAACTGAGCCACGGAATCCGAACTGCAAATCAATTTGTAATCCCGGTGGGCATTAATTTTTCTTACATCAAAAACTCCTTTGGCTTTTTTTGCCAGTTGATCTATTTCCTGCAGCGGCACCTTGTACTCACTTAAAATTGAGGACAGGTTTTCATTTGGTTTTACCCGGCGCTCTATCACTACTTTTTTTTCTACGTCGATGCCATAAAGGGTTTCAGGCACCGTGGGAGATTCAGTATTAGTGGTATCCTCAACGATGTGTTGAACGGGTATCGCTGTTATGGTAGCTTCTTTCTTTTCTCCGGAATACAGTTGAAAGGCCAGCACTGAAATAACCAGTATTCCTGCTAACCAAATCAGTTTTCGCATAACACAAATTTTTCTAACTAGTACAAATCTAAAAAAAAGGGAAAGCTATTGTAGGCATATGAAGGATCTTTTCTAATTGATGTAAGAATTCTTGTCTTTAGATATTTATCTTATCTCCAGCCAGCTACCAAGATTGGAATATTTTTTGTGGTACCTTTGTTAATTTGAAAACTAATCGTGTTATGACATTGAAGAACAAGGGAATATTTATAGCAATAGCCCTGATACTCCTAGGATCGGGGTTGCCGGGGCAGATGAAATCGGAGTTTGGAGACCTGTATATTGGCCCCGAAATAAAGTCCGATAAGAAAGGAACTCTGGAGGACATCATTGGCATGGATGGTGACGGTTATTACATGGTTCGGGCTGAACCAAAAAAGTTCTATCTGGAGCAATATGATAAGCAACTCAATCAGGTAAAATCGGAAGAAATCGACCTGGGAAGAGGTAGTGAAAGGAAATACCTGGAATTTACTGAGCAGTTGAATGGTGAGATCTACCTCTTTACCTCCCAGTATGACAACTCTGCCAAAAAGCGGCTGCTGTATGCGGAAAAAATCAATCGCAAGACATTGAAGAGAGAAGGTGATCCGGTGCTGATGACCACCAATAATTATAGAAGTCGTTCCAACGATGGTTTTTATGACTACCACGTATCGCGGGACAGTACCAAGATGCTGGTTTACTATGACACGCCATACCAGGGGAACACCGGAGAAAAGTTCGGGCTGGCGGTATTTGATGACCAGCTCAATCAACTTTGGTCCAAGGAACTGGAATTGCCATTTAAAGACCGGCTGTACTCCGTAGAGCGCTACAAGGTGGATAATCGGGGCAATGCCTACCTGCTGGGAATTGTCTACCGGGGTCAGATGCGCGCTAAGAGACAGGGGCGACCCAATTATGATTATCATTTACTGGCCTACAACCAGGATGATGAATACACTGAGTATCTCCTTAATCTACAGGATAAGTTTATCACTGATATGCAGTTCGAAATTTCCAGAACCGGAGATATCATCTGTGCCGGATTGTACTCCGATTTTGGCACTACCAGTGTAAAAGGGACTTTTTACCTGCTTATTGACAGCCAGACTCATGAGATAAAAAAGGAATACTACGAGCAATTTGATGCCCAGTTCCTGGCGGATTTCATGTCGGAAAGAAAGGCGGACAAAGGTAAGGAACTAACCCGTTACAACCTTAACCAACTGGAAATCCGACGAGACGGTGGTGTGGTGCTGGTGGCTGAACAATTTTTTGCCAAGGAAATGCGTGATTACAACGATTACCGTTACGGGTACGGTTCGCCATATTACTATTATCCCAGCAGATATTACTCTTCACTGTGGCGCTATCCATACCGATACTACGGCTATCCCTTTATGAATGATGATTCGGAAGTGCAGTACAATTACAACGATATTATTGTAATTAACATTGATCCGGACGGATCGATCCGATGGGCTAAAAGGATACCGAAACGACAAAGAAGCAAGAATGACGGAGGACGGCATTCATCCTACACCATGTCCGTAGCTAAGGGTAAAATGTTCTTTGTCTTTAATGACAATCCCAAAAACCTTCACAAGAAGAGTAGCGATCAAAGGATCCATAATTTTACCAAAGGAAAAGAATCTGTGGTAGTACTGGTAAGTGTGGACGGCTCAGGAGAAATGAAAAAAGAACCATTGTTTCAGGTCAAGGACACCAAAACCATTACCAAGCCCAAAGTCTGCGAACAAATCTCCCGGGATCAAATGATCATTTATAGTGAAAAGAACCGAAAGGCCACTTTCGCCCGGCTCACTTTTGAATAAGGTAATCGGGAGCGCTAGGAAGGCTGCTTCTCTTTGAATGCTTGAATACCGGCATCCAGGAAGTCGATAAATTCTGATATGTTTTTGTTATAAGCCACAGGCTCTACCAACGGGACCTGTGGCTTTTTTGGATCCAGTAGTACGTAAAACGGCTGGGCATTATTCCCATACCATCTGATTTGCAGGTCGGCATTTTGCTTGCCCATGGTCTTCTTTAGTTTTTGATCGTATTCCGAGGTATACCACTGGCTTTCGGGTAATGTTCTTTTTTCATCAACATATAAGGCCACTACCACAAAATCATTTTTGAGTCGCTGCAAGACTTCAGGATCCGACCATACTACTGCCTCCATCTCCCGGCAGTTCACACATCCATGCCCGGTAAAATCTATAAAAATTGGCTTGCCTTTTTCGTTGGCGCAATCTATAGCTTGCTGCAAATCGAAATACCCCTGCAGCCCATGTGGTAACTTCAGGATATCGGCATACATCGGCTCATCACAGAGCTCTTCCCCCTGGTGCTCCGCTACTGCAGTAGACGATCCCATTCTGAAGTCCTGTGAGGTCAGGGGCGGAAGATACCCGGAAAGTGGTTTAAGGGGAGCACCCCACATACCTGGTATTAGGTATATGGTAAATGCCAGCACACCCATGGCCACCAGCAACCTTGGAATGCTTACCGCTTTTTTCTCACCATCTGAGGGAAGCTTAATTATGCCCAGCAAATATGCCACCAGGGCTAACATGATAGCAACCCATATGGCAATAAAAACATCCCGGTCCAAAATCCCCCAGTGATAAACCTGATCTACCATGCTGAGAAATTTCAGGGACAGGGCCAATTCGATAAATCCCAGAAATACTTTAACCGTATTAAGCCAGCTTCCCGAACTTGGCAGACTTTTAAGCCATTCAGGGAAAATCGCCAAAGCACTAAAAGTGAGTGCAAAGGCCATGGAGAATCCTAACATCCCCAAAACGGGCATCAGTATATGTCCTGATGAAGAGGCAATAAGAATACTTCCCACGAAGGGTCCGGTGCATGAAAAAGAAACCAGCACCAGGGTTAAAGCCATAAAAAATATTCCTGTCAATCCTCCGGAATCTGATCTCTTATCGACATTATTCACCAAATTGTTGGGCAAGTTGATCTCAAATAGTCCCAGAAACCACAGCGCAAACACCACGAACATGATAAAAAATACCATATTGGGCAGCCAGTGGGTAGCCACCCAGTTGGCAAATTCCGGCCCTCCTATAAGCGACACCAGGGTTCCCAGCAATGTAAATATCACCACGATGCAGACTCCGTAGAATACCGCATTAAAAACCCCTTTGCGACGGTTGGCACTTTCGTTGGTGAAAAAAGTAACGGTCATGGGGATCATAGGATATACACAGGGAGTTAGCAAGGCCACAAATCCCGCTAAAAAAGCCCCCAATAGAAAGGTTAGCAGCGAATATGGTGAGTTGGAGCTTTTTTGTGACCATACCGTACCCTTTTGAACCTCGACTTCCCCGGTGGTACTGGCAGTTTCATTGTCAGCAGACTCCAATGATTCAATTGTCTCCTTGAAGCCCTCATTCTTTTGCAGCAGATCACTAGAGGTTTCGGCTATATTGGATGTCTCGCTGCTGGATTCTGTAACACCCGGGTCATCAACGGAACTGGAGGAGCCCGGTGAAGGGGATGACTCTGAAAGGTTGGTTGATTCGGTGGTTGTTGCCGGAACGGCATGATCAGGTGTCGTTGAACCGGAGGCAATCACTTTCAACCCTTCGAAAGTAAAATCTTCATCAAACGGGATACATTTGCCGTCGATATCACTGCACACCTGGTAATCGTAATTGCCGGAAATTGTGGGATTTTCGGAAAGAATTTTAACGGTTTGTCTAAACTCACCTTTGCCCTTGAAGTAAGTGTAATCGCCTTCAAAAATCTCGTCATAGCCCTCCTGGGCTCCTATGGGGCGAATGCCGCCGATCAATTCATATGAGCTATTCGGCTCAAAGGTGAATTCGGTGACTTTTGGACCCAGGTCCGGATCAAAGTCAGATGAATATAGATACCATTTTGGGTCAATGGTTATCTCGAATATTAGTTCCACCTGTTCGCCAATTGCCACCTGCTCCCGGGAGAACCTGTGCTCCCAGTTCGCAGGATGCAGCACCTGTGCAGACAGCTGTTGTGCTACCAGCTGAAGGAAACACAGTGCAATGATGACTACATAGGCCTTGGATTTCATTTACATGTTTACTGATAACCTAATCTATAACGTACGGAAGTCCCCGGATGTTATTTGCTTAGTGCAGCAAATTGGTGATGAAACAGTACAATGGTTTCGATGCCTTTGAGGTAGTTGAAAATACCATAGCTCTCATTGGGAGAGTGGATGGCATCGCTATCAAGTCCAAATCCCATCAAAACAGTGTTGACTTTTAATACCTCACTAAATAAGGCTACTATCGGTATACTGCCACCATCCCTGGTGGGAATGGGCATTTTTTGCCAGGCCTCCTCATAAGCTTTACTGGCCGCCTGATAGGCGGTTGAGTTCGTGGGAGTCACCGCCGGTTTTCCTCCGTGGTGCGGGGTAACCTTTACGTTAACCGACTCCGGTGCCAGTGACAAAAAGTGTTTGGTAAACTGTTTTACAATTTCCTCATCATCCTGATTCGGCACCAGCCGCATGGAAATTTTAGCATTGGCTTTTGCAGGCAATACTGTTTTAGCACCTTCTCCGGTATATCCCCCCCAGATTCCGTTGACGTCCAGGGTTGGTCTAATTCCGGTACGTTCCAGGGTAGTGTATCCTTCTTCACCCTGAATGTCATTGATACCAATGGTTTTCTTATACTGCGCCAGGTCGAATGGTGCTTCAGCCAGTTTGGCCCGCTCCTGTTCAGTAAGCTCCTGCACCTTATCATAGAAACCCGGTATGGTAATTCTTCCCCGTTCGTCGATCAGCGAGGATATCATTTTGCAAAGCACATTGATGGGATTGGCTACCGCTCCCCCGTAAACTCCGGAATGCAAATCCCGGTTTGGGCCGCTTACTTCCACTTCTACATAACTCAACCCTCGTAGTCCAACGGTAATTGAAGGGGTATCGTTGGAAATAATGGCCGTATCCGAAATGAGAATCACATCGCAGCTGAGCCTTGCGGCGTTTTCCCGTACAAAATTCTCCAGGTTGGCAGAGCCTACTTCTTCCTCACCCTCCAAAATAAATTTGATGTTGCAGGGCAACTCCCCCTGTTGGTTTAAGATCTCCAGGGCTTTAATGTGCATATACATTTGTCCCTTGTCATCGCAGGAGCCCCGGGCGTAAATACGCTGATCTTTGATCACGGGCTCGAATGGGGGTGAATCCCATAGCTCATATGGGTCTGCCGGCTGAACGTCGTAATGTCCGTAGACCAGCACCGTGGGCTTCTCCTCACTTACTATCTTTTCGGCGTATACTATAGGATGCCCCGGAGTGGGACAGATCTCCACCTGATCTACACCCGCCTGGTTTAGCGATCGCTCCAGAAAGTCAGCTCCGCGCAACACATCCTGCTTGAATTTACTATCGGCACTTACTGACGGGATTCGCAAAAATTCCAGCAGCTCATCGAGGAATCTTTGCTGGTGGCTATCGATGTAGGATTTAACTTCACTCATTTACTAATTGTTTCTCTTGGCTGGAAAATTGACCTTATTTTCCTTTCCATTCAAAATTCTGTGAACATTTTTTTTATGAGTGAACAGCACTACCACAAAAAACGTAAATCCAAATACGATGAGGATGAGATCATTGGGTTCAATATCAGTTATCATCAGCATCACGGGAAAAGTTAAAGTTCCCAGAATTGAGCCCAACGATACATATTTTGTTAGCAACAAAACGATCATGAATACCGCAATACAAATTGCCGCCACCAGAGGGTTTATTCCCAGCACCATACCCAACAGGGTAGCTACTCCCTTACCTCCCTTAAAGCCCACGTATATAGGGAAAATATGGCCCAGTACCGCACTGATGCCAAAGACCAGCTTGAAAAGTACAATTTGAGATTCTGCAATAAAGCCAAGCTGCATCCACACCGTTGCCAGGGTAACAGCGGTTAACCCTTTGAAAATATCCAGCGCCATCACAAAAACCCCGGCTTTGGTACCCAACACCCGAAAGGTATTAGTGGCACCAGCATTACCGCTTCCGAACTCCCTTACGTCTATGCCGTAGTAAGCCTGGCCAAGCCAAACTGCAGATGGGAGAGATCCAATTAAATATGCTAATACGGCTCCAAGAGCGACGATTATTTCAAGACTCATAAATGATTTTTACGCTGGTAAAGAGCATCAATTATAGCCATTTAATAGAAATATTAAAAACCGTCATTGCTATCTTCCTCAACATCAGGCACTTCCTCCTCAAAGGTGGTGAAGTCTTCATCCAGAACTTCCTCCTGGGCAAAGGTGTTGATCTCATAGGGTTCGTCGATGTCCATATAATCTCTGCGGAACCTGTCGATAAATTCAAGAGCAAATTCCATATCGGTACTGGCAAAGGCATACTCACCTATTCCGGCCTTAAAGATCTTGCTGTTTTTGTTGATTTCAGCATTGAAAAGCTCGTTGGAGGAGAAGGTATACAATCTGTTTTCAACATATCCGAAATAATAATAGGTAGTAGGTGATGCCTTTAGGAAAAGGTGGAACTCCTCGCTGCCCTCCATTTTTCGAATCTCCAGATAACCCTCCAGTTTTCCGTTGATTTCAGTATCGAGTATGTTGGCCACTCCAATGCTCCCTACGCTATACCAACTGTTGTATTCCGGAGACCACTTCATGTTGACGTTTGAGACAACCAGTGCATTCCCCAGGTGACTGGAAATACTGGCCAGAGATATAAACTCACTGGTAGACCTTCGCTGGTACTCCTGGGCCTCTTTTTCACCCACAGCATCCGCCAGTTTATACAAAAGTGCAGACTGATCGGTATTTGCCGGAGGAGCGCCCACCCTGGAAACAATATCACCCACATTTAGTGCCATGGCCTCCATGGCCTTGATTGGGAGATCAAACTCAAAGGACTGGAAGGTATTCATAGCAATGCTCTTCTCCTTTAGATTCCCCTTGCCTTTACCCGACATCCTGGTGGCGATCTGGGTACCGGGATAAAGCAGATTGAGCCGGCCTTCGAACCTGATATCGGTAGTATTGTCGTTGTAGGAAAATATGTTCCCGGAAAAACTATTGCCCTTGATTTTATTAGGGTCAATTACCTTGTATTCTGTGTTCACGGAATCATACGAAAAAAGACCCCGGGCATTAAATACTTCATGATCCCCCACACTGCGTTTTTCACTGATGAAGGTGCCATATAGCTCTCCGTTGTCCGGATCAATAATGATACCGGAAGTAAGCGGCTGCCCGCCCTCCGAAACAGCTTCACTGACATTGATGGCCAGGTCCTGAACTTCTGAATCACTACTGTGAGCCAGCCAGGAATCGTTGTCCGGAATACTTTTCAAATCCAGCTTTATAAATCCATCCATCTGTAGGATGCGGCGGTTGGCATACAGTGTAACGTCCCCCTTATAGAGTGTACCCGGCATTATGTATATGTTGTCTTTTTCGTTGATCTCACCGGTGGCAACTGAGAATATTTGGTTACCCTGTAGTTTCTTGTCCCTCACCAGCAGGAAGTTTTTAAAATTGATTTCGAAGGTGTCCTGATTGGCATTAACATATTGATACACCGCCTCTCCGTCAAATGCATGCCGGGCTGTCACTTTAATCTTTCCGTTGTATAGATTGTGATACTCATTCAAGGTATCTAATACAATTTGCGCGTGCTGGAATTTTTCAAAATCGGCGTTCTCTCTAATAAATACCCGGTTACTGTCCGGGATGATTTTAGCATCTGCCACCTTCATATACGGCACACCCGAAACCTGCATTTCCAGTTTATCTATATCATAAATGGCCCCAGTGGCGTTGAAAACAAGTGAATCCATCTCCAGCTTGGTGGTATAAAAATAGGACTGATCGATATCCACAGCTTCAGGCTTGCTCATTGAAATGATCTTCTTTTCCAGGTCCCAACGCGCTTCGCCAATGGAAGTCCGTATCTGGGTAAAGGGAAAATCCAGTACCGACCGTCCGTCCTGCTCGGATTTAATGTCCGCCAAATTTGTATCCAGATCGAAGTTGAGTGAAACCCCCTGGGCCGTAAGTGATGGTTTCTCCGGATCAGATGATTTTACTTCGAAGTACGCGTCCTGAGCAGCAATCTGAGTTTCCTTCATCTGGAAATTCTTGGAAATCGATTCCGAGCCCCTGGTAAACAGGGAACCGTCTGCGAAAAATCCTGCGGTGGTTATCAGTGAAGTTCCGTCCAGGGTAGCGGTGTTCTCGTACATTTGGAATGGGTCCTCCTTTGAAGTGATATACATGCTGTCAGTCTTGGGAAACCACAGCATCCGATAGTTATTGATGGTCACTTTGGGATAACTGGCTTCCTGGTTGGTTTGGGGTTTGATTTCCGCTGACTCCCCGTCGGTGGTTACGGAATCCGTGTAGTAAACAAAATCATCACTAAACAGGGTACTGGTAAGGAAATCCACTTTACCACTGGAGCGCAAACCCTGTTTGTCCATGGTAATCTTATTGTAGACGGTACCGGTACCGTTGTAGGTCTTGAATCCTACATAAGGGAGCTTATGTTCAAATCCCAGACTGTTGTCGGGCATAATGACCAATTCCTCTTCAAATTCCGGGAATATCCCACCCGAAGTAAATACTCCTTTAAATCTTATCACGTTGGGGTCACTACTGCTGGCGCTGTCCAGCTCAAAAGCGGGAATGGTAAAATAGATGGATTTATCATAAACACCGTCCAGGATTTCCGCACCGTCAAAATATACCACTGCACCCACATCCGCCTTGAAGATTGGATATTCCGGGTAGATTTTACGGGCCGACTTATTATTGGGCTTATTGATATAAAGCACCCCGGCAGTTTCCCGCAACTGATTGGATATACCCAGCTTTACGTCTTTACTACCTTCTTCTCCCGGTTGATCGATATTGAAAGTGATAGAATCGATCTTAGGCAGCCTTATTAGGAAGCTGTCGTAATTGAATCGAAACTGTTCCCCTATAAACTGGAAATTACCGGCATTTATTTTTCCATTAAACCGGAAATCGCGGTTTTCCAGCATAGTAATCTGTTTCTTTCTGGGGTGAATGTAAACATCCAGCAACTCACTGACATAGAACTTTTCTATCCCCCGGATAACTATCTCGTTTCTGGTCAGGTTTAAGGTAGCATTTGGGGCTGAAGGAGATACCGATGGAATGAGAATATTGTCAAAATCTTTGCGATCCTGTCTTGAAAGCACATAGTGATATCCCTTCCTTTTAATTTTTACCAGGTCTGAACGCCCGTTATAATCGACAAACCCATCTTTCATCAGGCCTCTCATGGCACCGCGAATCTTTTCGGGGTTCTGGTCTAGCTTTTTGGCAAGATCCCCGGCATAAAACTCGTTGGAATTGGTTTTTCTGGCATGCCCTACCGCCATAAACAATGGGTTAAACCCATACAAGGCCACCAAGGACTCGAACTTTTTGTTATTGTAGTATTCTTGTGACTCGAATTTGGAGGGCACTTTATTTTTGGCACTTAGAATACTAATATCCAGGCTGTCAGTATCTACGTTCCACTTTACCATATCCGCGGTAAAATCGGTTTTGAAATGGGATGAGGAAAAAGGTAAGTCCTTATAGCTTCCTTCGTCCTTCAATATAGTCACCTGGTGTAATTTGGTTTGGTATCTGAATCTCACAGCGGGATTGTGAATGGAATCCTTTCCATGATATATAGTGACCCCTGCCCGATTAGCGGTTATAACTGAATCCTGTAGCTGAAAACTCCTGGAAACCACCTTGAGTTTGGTCTTATTTGGTCCGGCGATCTCAATAGCGGTATTGCCTCCCATCATTGAAGCACTGTATAATCGATTTCCCCTCAATCCCAAACCTCCCTGGTATGACAGTTTTTCATCCGCAATACCTTTAATATCCACATCGTCCAGGTAGGAAATGAACCTCGGATAGCT
>JAUIKU010000152.1 GCA_030430675.1 Bacteroidia bacterium
GTGATTGGTGGGCAGGTGTTCATCCCGGTCACCCAGGTGGTTCTTGCCAAACTGACCGGTGGCATACCCGTGAGGTTTTAGGACATCTGCAATGGTAGGCATGCTGGCCTGGATACCGTGAGGGTCACCGGGCATTCCGATGGTCAGCAACCCGGTACGAAAGGGATGCTGTCCTAATATGAAAGCCGCCCTTCCGGCAGTACAGGACTGCTGTGCATACCAGTCGGTAAAGACGGCACCTTCATTGGCAATGCGGTCGATATTGGGGGTGTGATAGCCCATCATACCGTTGTTGTTGAAGCTGACATTGGACCATCCAATGTCATCACCCCAGATCACCAGGATGTTGGGCTTGTCCTGGGCGGTAAGGCCCACGGAAAACAAGAAAAGTAGTACGATAAAATAAGTGGTTGTTCTCATTATAAAATTAAATTTTGATTAGGGATTAAACTGGTTAGTGGTAACTAGTCCGGGAAGGATTTTGTTTTGTAGCTGGTTTGAATCATTCCATTTTTTAATTGGACTTTTAATATAGTCAAAACTATAACATTTAAGATATGATAGAACAGAAATCCTCAAAGTATTTTTTAAATCCTGCCAAGGAGCTGGCATACGGCATTTGCTGGTTAAAACCTTAACTAATCAAAACTTTGTAGCCAATCTATGGTTTCCCGGAGGGCCTGTGAAATGGAACGGGATGGCAACCCCAATTGTTCCCTGGCTTTTTGGCAATTGAAAGTAAATCCTGTTCCCGCCAGTCGTACCCCTTCCAGGGAAGCAGCGGGTGGTTTCCCGCTGATCCTGGCGGCAAACTCCATGGCCTTCGCGGTGATTACTGCCGTGGAAATATTGATTTTGCGTTTGGGCATCTGCTTTCCGGTAAGCTCTTCAATCATGTCCAGTATTTGACTAAGTAAAAAATTTTCCTGGCCCAGAATGAAACGCTCTCCCACTTTGCCATTTTCAGCGGCAAGAATATGGCCCTGGGCCACCGACTGCACCGGGATGAGATTTAGATTGCATTCGAGATAGGCCGGGTTTTTACCGTTGATAAAATCCTTAATCATCCGGGTGGGAGGGGTCAGATTTGCGTCACCGGGTCCTATGGGAACGGTAGGGTAAACGATTACGCCCGGGAGTCCCTGCTGAATGGCCTTACCTACCTCTAGCTCCGCCAGAAGTTTGGACCGGCTGTAGGGGCCAGGTAGTTCTTCCGGTTCAGGAAGAGGTTGGGATTCATCGATGGGAATGCGGTTCTCCTGTCGCCAACCTCTCAATACCGTCTCACTGGAAGTATATACAAACCTGTCCAGCTGGCAGTGGCTGGCGGCATCCAGTACCAGTTTGGTACCCTCAACATTGACCTTTTGATAATCTGCTACCTTTGATCTCCACAAATGAGGAATAGCTGCCAGGTGATATACCTGATTGGTTCCCTGCATGGCAACATGCAACAAGTCCCGGTCCAGGATTGATCCTGAAATGAATTCAACTTTATCGTTCAGGTCCTCTGGCATGGCATTGAGATCCATCACCCTGACAGTCTTTCCAAGATGTAACAGCGCCCGAACCAGGTGCTGTCCAATAAAACCACATCCTCCTGTTACCAGTGCAATGCCCTTTTCATTCATGACTATAGTTTATCATAATATTTTTGACTTCCAAAAGGCTGACCAGGTTCCTGGTTGCGAAAAGAGGGATTCATCATTGAAAATAAGTGAATTATTAAGGTTAAGTCCATGAACCGGGATTTTAGCCTTAATTTACGCTTCCATAGTGCAATACATGACCCCAAATTCAAAATCAAAACGACCATTTTCACATCCCTTGTTCGGGAGTAGCCTTTCAAATCTGGTGCGTTTACTTTGGATCAACGGCGGTATTTCCAGGAGGCACAGCGCACAACTGGCGGTAGCCCTGGGTTCAGCGGTGACACGTTTTCCTCTTTCATTGATCGAGCAGCTGGTGTACTCCGGAAAACTTAAAAATCTGCCAATGAAACCGCCAGTGTTCGTAGTTGGTCATTGGCGTAGTGGTACCACCCATATTTGTAATGTGCTCAGCCAGTCTCCTCATTTTGGTTTTGTCACACCCATTGCAACCGGATTACCACATGATTTGTTACTGATGGGCAAACTTTTCAGGCCGTGGCTGGAAAAGTCCATTCCGGATGACCGACTGATTGACCGGGTGGCTGTTGACATCAACTCCCCTCAGGAGGATGAGTTCGGTATGGCCAATATCATTGAGAATTCCTTCCTGCACGGTCTTTACTTTCCCAGGTATTTTGAGCGTAACTTTTCAAAAGGAATCTTTCTGGAAGAATGCACGGAGAAAGAAATTAATCGATGGATTAATGCTTCTGTGCAGTATCTCAAAAAAATTTATCTTGACCAGAATGAACGACAGCTATTGATCAGAAATCCTGCTTATACTACCAGGATCCCTTTATTGAGGAAGATTTGGCCAGGCGCCAGATTTATTCATATTTATCGGGATCCCTACCGGGTATTTCCCTCCATGAAGAATTACTTCAACAAGCTGCTGCCTGCATACTCACTGCAGCCGTATCATCATTTGGATGTCGATGAGGTGATATTCAGTACTTACTTAAAAATGATGAAGCGGCTAATCGACGATCTATCCCGGGTGCCCGATGAAGAGTATATTGAAATAAGCTATGAGTCTATGGAAAAAGAACCAATACACCAGTTGAGTAGTATATATACCAGACTGGGACTAACCGGTTTCGAGTTTTCCCGGCCATATTTTGAAAAGTATCTGCACAGCATTCAGGGTTACAGCAAGAATAAGTATGTGCAGAGTGAAATGCAGCGTAAGCTAATCAACGATCGCTGGATTGAAATAATTGAACATTACAGATATTGACTTTTGAGTTTGAGTTGGCTCCCTTGTCAAACAACCCTGTATGCTGTTCCCTATTCCCTCTTGCTGCTGATAAGAGGTTTTATCTATTCAGCAGATATAACACCGCTGTGCTCATGGCGTTTACTCCGGTATTAATGGCAGGTGCTGCTACCGGTGCGAACTTCGCGGAATGCAGAGATGGCAGGGAATGGTCTCCGGTTGCTGCAGCTTCAATATCTTCCGCTGACACTACTCCCAGGCGCAGCATGCAAATAGGGATGTTAGGTGCAACCCTGCCGTACCTGGCAAAATCTTCCCCTCCCATTACCGGTTTTAACTGCTCCACTTGTTCCAGTCCGATTTGTTGCTGCAATACCCCGGCCAGTTCGTTGGTTAGGTCGGGATCGTTGAATACCGCAGGGGTATAATCCGGCTGGATCCAGAACTCGGGGTACTTTTCCGGAGAGAGGCCGGCAGCTTCAGCATTCCCAATACTGATGCGCTTAATTTTATCAATAAGGGCTAACCTGACCTCATCGCTGTAACTCCTTAAGGTCAGTTCCATTTCTACCTGATCCGGGATGATGTTCGATTTTGTGCCGCCCACAATTTTCCCAACGGTCACCACCGCAGGATCCAAGGGTGATATTTCACGGCTCACGATAGTTTGAAGATCCATAATTATCCCCGCAGCTAACACGATAGGATCAATGGTAGTATGGGGATAGGCACCATGACCGCCTTTACCGAATACGGTAATTTTCATAAAATCCACATTGGCCATGGCATAACCAGGGATGTATCCGATTTTGCCGGCTTCCAATTGAGGATGTGTATGAAGGGCCAGTACATAATCGGGCCGGGGGAACTTTTCAAACAAACCATCAGCCAACATGGCCTTGGCACCACCACTTCTCTCCTCTGCCGGTTGGGCGATAAATACCAGGGTACCTTTCCATTGGTCTTTAAATTGGGTAAGCAGTTCAGCAGTTCCCGACCATACGGTCATGTGTAAATCATGCCCACAGGCATGCATTACCCCCACCTGATTTCCGTCGTCATCAATAGTGGTTACCTTACTGGCATAGGACAAACCAGTCTCTTCTACGATAGGGAGCGCATCAGTATCGGTTCTCACCATGATAGTGGGACCCGGTCCGTTCTCAAGCACACCCACTACACCGAATCCCCCGACGCCCTCTGATACCTGAAATCCAAGCTTGGTTAGTTGTGCGGCCATCCTGGCAGCGGATTCTTCTTCATGGAATGACAGCTCCGGATTGGCGTGCAGTTCCTGGTAAAGCTGTAACCATTGGTCAGCATGGTTTTCAATAAAACCGATTTGTTTACCAGGCTCAATCTGTCCTGAGGCGGCAAGAAATGTAAAAAACAGCAGGGTAAAGGTGAAAGCTTTCATATTATTCCGTTAGAGATGATCTCCAAAAATAAGCGATTGTGATAAATTGTGGGTTGGGCGGTACATGATCAAAATATTCTAGCCTTGTCTTCATCTTAGAATTGTCCAATTATTCCGGGCATTATGTTGATTTAGCCAGATAAATTTCTAAAATTAGCTTCAAATCAGTTATGAAGATATGAAAATCCTGGTACCAGGACTTTTGGTGTTCACTTTATGGTGTGTGATCAGTGTACGCTGGTATGTCTGCGGTATATATGAACTATGTGATTCAAACGAAGTGGAGCAGTTACCCGGGAAAGCAGCCCCGGCGGTAGTTGATGAAGCTCCGGAGCAGCCAGCATCTGCCCCTCTGAGCTTTGAGTGGTCCAGTGCCTCCCCTGTCACAAGTGAGAATTTTGAGTCCTTCCGCGATTCGTTAATGTCACATTTCGATCAGTTTCCGGCCGCAGTGGTGGAGATTACCGGATTGTATGATCGGCAGGAGATCAACAATTCTGATTTTGATAATCTGGGATTGGCCAGGGCGGAAAATCTCAAACAGCTGTTGCTGGAGTCAGGTATTAAGAGAAGCATGAGGGTTAGCTCAGGCATTAGTGATCTGAGCTCGGGACTACGCGGTAGGATAAACAACGCCTACCAGTTTGACCTGGTACCGCAAGAGGAAATAACCTCCGGTTTTCTAATCACTGAGGCCAGCAATAAATTGGTCCTTCACTACCCTTCTAACAGTGCCTCCCCCGAAGGTGATGATCAGGTACGGAATGCATTAAAAAAGCTCGCTGGCGAAGCAATTAGTAAAAACCGCAGTTTACTGGTAGTAGGTCATACCGATAGCCAGGGTGAGGCTATGGACAACATGAAATTGGGACTGGTGAGGGCTACCATGATAAAAGAAATGCTTTTGGCATTTGGTATGGATGAAAATAAAGTTCTGGCTGAGTCTGAAGGCGAAGCAAAGCCGCTGGTTGGTAACACTACGGCCAGGGGCAGGCAACAAAACAGGAGGGTAGAAATCATTTTAATTTAACGCTATGCCACTATGTTATTAACACCAATATTCAGTGCCCCGGTTGATATCATTATTATGCTTCTGGGAGCATTTTTAATCGGTTTCGTTATCGCCTGGTTGCTTCGTGGAGCCACCATAAAAGCCATACAGGATGAAACAACCAAGTTACAGCAGGAAATACGGAGCCTCAATGTGGCCAATGAGAATCTTGACATTGCTAAAGACAAGCTTCAGGATCAACTCAATGCCTGCGTAGAAAGCAAATCAGGCCTGGTGAACCTGGAAGAATTGCAAAGGACTACCATCGAACTAAAAAAGGAGCGCGAAAGAAGCGAAACAGCACGTAATTCGCTGGTGGAGATCGAGCAGGCACACGAGACCTTGAAACAGGAACTGCAGTTGAAAATAAACCAGATGCTGACCCAGGAAGAAGCCAATAAGCTGCGTTCGGAGGTCAACCGTTTGCGGGTATTTAACTCGACGTTGGAAGACGAACTCAAGCAATTAAAAGAACAAAGCGTGAGCTCAGGTAGTGCCTCCTTTGATCACCTGATAGAACCAGCTGATCAAAACGAGGATGACGATACGTCTTTTGTATCAAGTATCGGTATAAAAACCGCATCTATTCATGAAAAGGATGATTTGAAGCGCATTAGCGGAGTGGGTCCCTTTATAGAAGAAAAGCTACATCGACTAGGCATCTATACCTTCGACCAAATTGCCTCAATGACCCATGAGCAGGCCGAAAAAATCAATGAGGCCATAGAATTTTTTCCAGGAAGAATACAACGAGATGACTGGGTAGGACAAGCCAGGTCCTTCGCTGCCAGTTCCAAGGCTTAATCCATGGCGGCCACCAGGTCTGCCAGCAGGTCTTCCGGATCTTCAATCCCCACCGATAACCGGAGCAGATCATCAGAGATGCCGGCCGCCAAGCGTTCTTGCGCGGACATCTTAATATGTGAAGTCAGACAGGGTATGCTGATAATGGTTTCCACTCCCCCCAGGCTTAATGCCGGTGCTACCAGTTTCAGACGTTTACAGAAGCTCACAGCACTTCCTTCGTTGGCCAGCTCGAAAGATAGCATTCCACCGAATCCATTCATTTGTTCACAGGCCAGATGGTGGTTGGGATGGTGTTTTAGACCGGGGTAATACACCGCCCTGACCCCGGTGTGTTGATCAAGGGCATTGGCCAGATACATGGCATTCTCATTCTGGCGATGTACCCTCAGGGATAATGTTTTTAAGCTTCTTTCCACCTGGTAGCAGGTGACAGCATCCAGGCTGCCACCCCAGTTAATCGCCGTCTTCCGAAATTGTTGCTGTAGTTCCCCGGAAGTGATCAGGGCTCCAAAACAAAGATCACTATGACCCCCTAAATATTTTGTGCCGCTGTGCATAACCACATCAACTCCTAAAGTCAGGGGGTTTTGGTTGATTGGACTGGCAAAAGTGTTATCAATTATCGATAGGAGTTGATGGTTGCGTGCCAGCGAGGCAATACCCCGCACATCATAGATTTTCAATAAAGGGTTGCTGGGAGTTTCGAAATAGATCAATTTGGAATTTGGCCGAATGGCACTTTCAAAGCTGTCCAATGCGGATCCTTTAACCAGGGTATAACTGATACCCAGCTTTTCCAACTCGTTGACCACGAAAAAGTAGGTGCCTCCGTAAATCTGGTCCTGGATAACGGCATGATCTCCCGGTTTTAGCAAAGTGGTAAATACGGTACTGATCGCCGCCATACCCGAACTCAATATCAAACCGGCCTCACCCTGTTCTAAGGCGCAGAGTTTGGAGGCTACTGCATTTTGATTAGGCGTATTGAAATAGCGGGGATATACATTGTCTTCCAGATCGAGAAAACGGGTAGCGCTGGAGGGTATTATTGGTGAATTAACCCCATTACCAACGGGGTCGGATATGGTGCCCGCATGAACACATTTGGTGGCGGCCTTTAAATTTTTGCTATGCATAATTTGTTGTAATGAAAGATTCTAATATAACATGCAACATAGGTTTTATCGGTAATTTTGCCAATCTTTACCCTGAATGAATAAGAAAACAAAATAGACTAAATATGGACGGCAGCAGACTGGAGGTAATGAATCACGTGGAAGAATTCGTTAGTGAGCGATTGAATAAGTTTCTGAGACCCGTCGATCAAATCTGGCAACCAGCCGACTTTCTTCCGGACTCCCGGAATATTTCGTTTTTCGAAGAAGTGCGCAGCTTGCAGGAACGCGCCAAAGAGCTGGCTTATGATTTCTGGGCGGTGCTGATTGGTGATACCATCACCGAAGAAGCCTTGCCCACCTATGAATCGTGGCTGGTGGGAATGAAAGGAGTAGATCAGGGAGAGCGCAACGGGTGGACCCAGTGGATTAGGGGATGGACGGCAGAGGAAAACAGACACGGCGACCTGCTGAA
This sequence comes from Bacteroidia bacterium, assembly GCA_030430675.1. Lineage (GTDB taxonomy): Bacteria > Bacteroidota > Bacteroidia > Cytophagales > Cyclobacteriaceae > SZUA-3. The sequence continues at coordinate 7,734 of JAUIKU010000152.1, forward strand.
CAAGTATCTTTATCTATCCGGCAGGGTAGACATGAGGCAAGTAGAAATCAGTACGCAGTACCTGTTGGCTGATGGATTCGATATTGGGACGGGTGCAGACCCTTATCGAAATTTCGTTTATACCAGCTTTCAGGAAATGGCCACTCTTATCAGTCACAAACGAGTTGGTGACCTGGCCAAAAAAGCTGATAATCCAGAACTATCGAAGATCTGCAATAAAATAGCCACAGATGAAGGCCGGCATGCCCACGCCTACCAGTCATTTGTCACGAAAATATTCGAGGTAGACCCCAGTGAGATGATGCTGGCTTTTGCAGACATGATGAAGAAGAAGATCGTAATGCCCGCCCATTACCTGAGAGAGTTGGGAGTAGACCTTGGCGCTACCTTCAGTCATTTTTCCGAAGCAGCGCAACGACTAGGAGTATACACTGCCAATGACTATGTAGATATTCTGGAGTCTCTGCTCAAAATGTGGAGCATCGATAAGGTCCCTGACCTCAACGAAGCCGGTGAAAGGGCCCGGGATTATCTGATGAAGCTTCCGGACAGACTTCGCAGGGTTTCAGACCGTCTTAAGATCCCGGAGCCAACCTACGAATACCGCTGGATAGGAGTACGTGAAAGCTAAATTTGAGCCGCTAACCAACCGGTAGTGAAACAATGGCGTTTAGTCTGGTGAAATGCTCTATCATTTAAACCAAACGACCATGAAAATCTCACTGCACTATTTCCTCAAATTTTTGTTCCCTATTCTTGGAACGGTACTGTTTATTTCAGCCTGTGAAGACCAGGTAAATCTTGAAACCGATCGGGTTGTAACGGAGGATAATCCACAGCCAATGAATTTCAAAAGCGGTGATCCGTTCGAAGATGCCGAAGTCTTTTTTGAGTTTAACTCCACGGATAATGACCTTGGCCTGCAACTTTTTATTGACAATACAGGCTGGAACCGATTGTCCTTGCGAGACGCAGATGGGAATAACAACCTGGAATTAAAAGCCTCAGGTCCATTGGGGGCCCTTGGAATTACCGAGCTGAGATTTGAGAGCTCGGAGCCATCTCCGGAAGGAGTACTGGCAAGTTTTCCACCAGGCGATTACAGTGTACGAGGTAAAACAGTGGACGGGGACAAACTATTAAGCGTGGTGGAAGTGTCACATGACTTTCTTGAACCTGCCATCATAACTCCTGAAGATGGTGATGTTGTAGACCCGGGTAATGTTGTAGTCACCTGGGAATCAGAGGGTGCTGAATCAGTGGAAATTATAATCGAAGATGAAGAAGAAGAAGGTATTATAAGCATTCTGGTATCTGAAGACGAGGGTGAGTTAACAATGCCACCTGAGTACTTTGAAGCCGGTACCGAGTACAAACTCGAGGTAATTTCAACGGCGGAAAACGGAAATAAAACCATCATTGAAAACGAATTTATGACCAACGGCGCGGCTATTTAGGCTCTTTTTCAGAGCTCCAGGGTTCGCCGCAATGCAGTACCGTGGCAGGTTGTCCAATGGCTTCAGCTGCCTTCAGGAACTCCGAGGAATCCGCAGTATTAAAGTTGAACATTTCATAGTGGCAGGGTATCACCAGTTTGGCTCTGATGGCTTGTGCCAGCGCCGGGGCTTCTTTATGGTCCAGGTTTCCAGCGACCCGTCTTTCCGGTTTGTTTCCGTTTATGGGTAGCAATGCCAGATCGATATCGAAAGGATTTAGGTTTTCTTCCAGGCCCTGATACCACAGGGTATCGCCACTGTGATATATGGTCCAGGGGCCAAACTCAATTACATAGCCCATATAAAGGCATTGGCCCTCCTCATTGCGCTCCAATTTATTATGGGCGGCGGGAATTCCATGAAAGGTAAAAGGGCTTATCTGTAAGCTTTGACCCTGATCCAAACCTGTGGGATAGTCCCTGGCGCATTGAAGCCTGTCACAGACAAACTCCCGGTTCGCCTCCGGAATAACCAGCTTCATTTCAGGGTTTACCGTGATCAGGGGAATAAGTGTTGCCGCATCCAGGTGATCGGTATGATTGTGACTGGAGGTCACCACCTGGATGAAATTAAGGCTTGATGGGTTTATGGCCCTTTCCGTCATGCGGATATGTGGTTTGTCCGTATTGGCGTATTTCAGCGTAAGTGAATCGGAGAGATACGGATCCAGCAACAGATGATTTCCCTGCCACTGGATTAAATAACCACTTTGACCTAACCACCACAGATAGAATTGCTCAGACTGTTGATCCGTAGTACGGATCGAATCCAATAATGCTTCATCCTGTAAGTATGGTTTGATCATAATTCAGCAATTCCAGTTAATTCGTCATCCGTCACTCCTTAGTTCCCTCGTCTTCGACCCTTATAATTTCGACCTGGCAATCTGTGCGCCCTTTACCATATTAGCAAGTTTTTTTCGGGCAGCCCATCGGGCAGTTTGACTGAGCCCGCAATCAGGTGCAATAGCCAGTTGGTCCGGGGATATATATTTCAAACAGGTCTCAATCCTGGAGGCGACATCTTCAGGAGTTTCTATGTAGTAGCTTTTAACATCAATTACCCCCACCGCCACGTCCATCCTGCGGGCGAACTCCGCTATCAGCTCGATCTCTGCAAATTCGCGATTGGCCATTTCCACATGTACTTCATCTACCTTTAAATCAAGGAAATCAGGTAACATCGGGGCTATTCGCCGGTAGCCAACCGGATGTCCTTTGTAATTGCCAAAACATAAATGAGTAGACAAGCGGCACTTTCCCACCACCGGTTCAACCGTCCGGTTGAAAATATCTACAAATTTTCCCGTATCCATTTTATAGGCGTAACAACTCATGGATGGTTCATCGATGGTTATCTCGTTACACCCCGCCGCTAACAGGTCATCCAGTTCTTTGCGCACGACAGGTAACAAAGCTTCGGTAATAGCCAGTCGGTCCGGGTACTGTGAGTTGGGCAGCAACCTGCCACTAAGAGTAAAAGGTCCGGGTACGCTGGCCTTAAGGTGCTGGCCGGCCGGAGCCAATCGCTTCAGTCGATTAAATTCCTCCACTACTCCCAGGCCATTGGGAGCTGACAGGATTCCGGTAAGTTTGTGTTTGCCTCTTTGGTCATGAGCAGGAGGGCCCCATAAGCGAGGAGACTCCGATTCTCTTTCTATGCCCTGTAGATAACCATAAAAGGAGAGGTTAAAATCAAGCCGTGTCTGTTCCCCGTCGGTAATTACGTCCAGCCCAGCCGTTACCTGATCGTGGATGGCAGCTATTACCGCATCATCGATCATTTCATCAATATCCGCTTTTCCAAACTGGTCCAGGTGGAGAGAAGCATGTTCCAGCCAGGCCGGGAAAGGGTAACTGCCTATCACAATGGTACGTATGGGATGAGAGTTCATAGGATTATTTCAAAGTTGCCGTTGAAAACAGATTGATTTTTCACACATAATTATTTTTTTATACCCACATCCTGGTAGAGTCTGGCCAGGCGATGGGCGTGTTCATCGTAGGCATCTTCGAACAACGCAATAGCTGTTTCTTCTCCTACAATCGCTGCCCCGGTTAATACTTTTGGGGGTTGACCGGCTTCGGTTAACAACCTGGCAGTTTCAGCCTTAAGGCAGTTAATGATTATGGCTCCCCCCACAGTTGAGGTGGGCGAAACGGGTGTATTAAGACCCTTGATGTTAACAGAGGCATCGCCAACCGGTGCGCCGGTATCCAGCACCAGGTCTGCATAGTCAGTTAGTTTGCTGCCGTCCTGCATTCGGCTGGGCGATTGTCTGGCGTGTTCCAGTGATACCAGGGCCACTACTTTGATCCCCTGTTCTTGGAAATTCCGGGCAATTTCAATAGGAACGACATTGCATCCACTGTTGGAAATAACCAGTGCCGAATCATCCCCGGACAGGGAAAAGTTCCTCAATATCCTTTCGGCCAATCCGGCTACATTCTCAAGAAACATTGCCTGTCTTTGTCCGTTGGCCCCTACCACCAGGTTATGAAAGGTAAGTGAAAGCTCAACGATGGGATTGAACCCGGGAAACGACCCATATCTGGGCCACATCTCTTCAGCCATAATACGGCTGTGGCCAGATCCGAAAACATGCACCATTCGACCTTTGAGAATGGTATCCGCAAATAGTGAAGCAGCCTGCTCGATAACAGATTTCTGGCCGGCGACCGACTCGGTTATCTGATGACATTTATCCAGGTATTGTTGAATTACAGACATGTGATAATGAAGTTTAACTCGGTTGTTGACTTACTCCTTTTGCAAAGAGGGCTGCTCCCAGGGCTCCCGCAAATTCCTCAAATTTAGCCAGAAGGATAGGTGTAGCC
>JAUIKU010000153.1 GCA_030430675.1 Bacteroidia bacterium
CGGCCAGGTCGTTCTCATGCAAAAGCAACACATGTTTTGGTGATCTGTTCAAGGCTTTGAGGGCAATATTGTGATAAAACTGAATGCTTTCCCATATGTGCTCGATATAGAGCGTTTTCAGCAGGTCGTAGTTTATCTTTTTATGCTTTTTTAACGCCTGTTGAAAAAGATATTCCAGGTACCAATCGTAATTATCCACTGTTACATATCCGTTGATATAGTCCATCTCTTTCAGGGCAGTCCTTATCCGGTCACGGGTTTGTTCGTCCCGGCCTTCATTGAGATATGGAAACCGAAACCAGGGCCGGAAATTGGGCAGATCTTGCAGGGCCGTATCTGCCATTTTGATATTTGCGATATACTGTTCCACACCAACATCAGCTATTTGGGGATGGGTATAACTATGATTGGCGATGATATGACCTGCCTGGCCGTACATTTTCAATCTTAAAATGCCTACATCATCTTTATTCCCCGGAACACAAAAAAAAGCTACCTGGGGCACATTGTATTGCTCCAGTTTTTCCAGCAGGATCTCACTGCGCTTTAACCCGGTATAAAGTGCGCCATCGCCCCTGGGCGCATCATCGAAGGTTATGGCTATTTCCTGGGCATTGACGAATAATGGCAGGATAAGCAGTATCGAAAGAAAACTAACTGGAAGGAAAGGCCCTTTAGATAGTAATCCGGAAAATTTGCTGTTTGGTGGTGAAAGTTCAGCCATGATATTAGTTAATATTGAAAGGTGCCATGTTCGCTTTTAATGGTCAAACCTGGCTGTTCCGCCGCTGCAACGTATCCGATAACCTTGGCCTGAACCCCGTAATTTTCAGCGATTTTAATGATATCCGGAGCCAAAGCATCGGGCAAATATATTTCCATTCGATGTCCCATGTTAAAAACCTGGTACATTTCCTGCCAGGGAGTATCGCTTTGTTGACGGATCAATTGGAATAACGGGGGGGTAGGGAATAAGTTGTCTTTAATTACCTGATGTTTATCCAGGAAGTGCAATACCTTGGTTTGTGCACCACCAGAGCAGTGCACAATACCGTGTATGCGGTCCCGGAACTGATGGATAACCTCTTTCATTATCGGCGCATAGGTGCGGGTGGGTGCCAATACCAACTGCCCCGCATTGACGTCCAGTCCCTCAACAGAATCTTTCAACGATTTCGCACCCGAATAAATCAATGATTCAGGGATGGCTGCGTCATAGCTCTCAGGGTATTTCTTAGCTAGATAGTTGGCAAAAACATCATGGCGTGCCGAAGTCAATCCGTTGCTACCCATACCGCCATTGTAGCTCGATTCGTAGCTGGCCTGGCCAAAAGATGCCAACCCAACAATTACATCACCGGGTTGTATTTTATCATTGGAGATCACTTCGGATCGCTTCATCCGGGCAGTTACCGTACTATCCACAATTATGGTCCTTACCAGGTCTCCCACATCTGCCGTTTCCCCACCGGTACTGTAAATAGATATGCCGTGGTCCCTCAATACCTGCAGGATCTTTTCCGTACCTTCAATTATGGCTTTGATCACTTCCCCGGGAACCAGGTGCTTGTTCCTGCCTATGGTCGAGGAGAGCAGGATATTGTCGATAGCACCTACACAAAGCAAGTCATCGACATTCATAATTACCGCGTCCTGGGCAATTCCTTCCCAAACACTGAGATCTCCGGTTTCTTTCCAATAAATATAAGCCAGCGATGACTTGGTGCCCGCGCCATCAGCGTGCATGATATTGCAATACTCAGGATCTCCTGCCAGATGATCCGGTACAATTTTGCAGAAAGCCTTAGGGAACAGCCCTTTGTCTATTTTTTCTATGGCCTGGTGGACTTCCTTCTTGGTAGCTGAGACCCCGCGTTGCTGGTATCGTTGATCCATGATCACAAAAATATAAAAACTAGTGGTATAGATATACTGCCGATATGCTTCTCTAATTCGGGGTTTCAAATATCATCCCAACCACATCAACATCGTACTTTGAATAAGTATTCCAGGGACCATATAACCACAATACAACTTTATAACCCTGGTTGGATACCACTACTGGCCGCAGGTTGTCGTGCTCGGAGTTACTGGTGATTGGCTGCCAGTCTATGGTGGAAATATCCTCGTTGTTCCCTATTTGGGCATGGAAGATTTCATGTTTTCCACTAAGTTTCTCGCCCGTGGATGGGTTCACATCCGTGGAAATGTATACGTTTGAAGGGTCGTCCGGATCCAATGCCAAAAGCCCGGTATAACTGCTCTCCCTGGGATACAGGCAGGTTCCGGCATAGGCAATTTCCCGGTCCAACCATTTTTCTCCATCCCAGCTGGCCAAACGGAACCGGTGATCTTCATTTGACAGGTAAACGGAATAGCCTATATGGGGGTAATTTTGGTCATCACTTTCTATGGCACTGGTCCAGGCACTGTTGTGAACACTTTCAAACCCCTCCTTTTTCTCCTGGACCTCACTTCCCTGGTAAATTTTCTCTCCCTGGGAGGTATATAACGGCCCTTCATCCAAACTCTTAATTTTTGAGCCATCTACGCGATAAAACGCATTATCTCGGAATTCTGCATAGTACAGGCTGTTCCCATAATTTCTGGGGTGGGCGTCGGTATAGGAAATGCCCACGGTATTTGGGTCAATTTGTGCATACCGGGCATAAGGCCTCTGGTAGCCACTCACATCGTTGGCAATGAAATGCGTACGGTTTTGCCAGGTTGTACCGTGGTCACCGGAGGTAATAAAACTCGGGTTATAGGTAGGCCCGTCACGAAAAAAATTATAGAGCAGGCCGGTATTTTCAAGGTAATAAAGGTTCATATAGGTTACCCCCATCTTATGGTCATAATCATGAGGGAATGTTTGGGTTTCACCCCAGGATAAGTAGTCGTACGGTGTGGAAATACTGTAGTAGTGGACTTTTTCTTTTCCATGTTTGGCCCACATGCAAAGTAAACTTCCGTCCGGGCGCTGATAAAATACCGGGGCATCGTGATCATCGGCCTCAAGCTCCGGATGTAACACTTTTTGGCCGATAAGCGTATCCCGTTCCAAGTCGAACACGCCTACGTTCAAGTCGCCATTCTGACCGTCAACACCACCTACTACCAGTTTGCCATCGCTGATCACTGCTCGCGGGTCCTGAAACCAGCACCAGCCACCATTTGTCAGAAAAATATGCCTGGAAGGAACTTCTTCGGCAGTGGAAGCAGTGTTTTCAGATACTTGCTGCTGACATCCCAGGTGCAGGCCAACCAGAACTGTGTATATTATTGGTCTGGTCTGCGATAGCAGCATCTTAGTTATCATCCAATTCACTATCGGGCTGGGATCTCATTTCTTCGATTTCTTCCATGCGACCGGTATCCTTGTTGTATTCGAACACCTTGATCTCTGTACGTCGGTTCTTTTGGCGCCCATCGGGGTTGTCTGAACCATCAGGGTTAGTATTTGGTGCAATAGGGAGGCTTTCCCCGTAACCTCTGGCCCGGATCCTGTTTTTATCCACGCCCTTTGATATTATGTAATTTACCGCTGACTCTGCCCTTCTTTGGGAAAGATCCCGGTTGTATTCATCATTACCCCTGCTATCGGTATGGGAGCCTAATTCAATTTTAATTTCAGGATTGTCCTCTAGGAAGCGAGCCAATTTATCCAGTTCCACCGCGGCATCTGAACGGATATTTGCTGAATCATAGTCATAATATATATTTTCCACCACAATAGCTTTTTCAAGTATAATCCGGTCCATTACAAGCTCCGTCTGGAAATTTTTGGTGGTTATTTCTTCCACAAGTTGCTCCACAGGAATAGATTCACCCATGGTGCTGAAATTAATTCTGGTGGTAAAGTAATCCGGCTTCTCACCGATAATCAGGTAATCCTGTTCACCATCAACCTGGAATTCGAAGGTACCATCCTCATTGGAAGTAGCCTCAGCCAACACATTTTCCTGAGTATCCATTAACCTCAGACGTACCTCTTCCAGAACCACATTAGCCTGAGTGGCCGAATCGGGAGTTAGGGTACGTCCAGCCAGAATATAGTTTACAATTTTTCTATCGGGAGAGTTATCGATAAATCCATATATGTCATCATCTCCCTGGCCCCCATCGCGGTTACTGGTGTAAAAACCCTTGGTTCTGCTGGTATAGATAAGTCCAAAATCATCTTCACTACTATTCATGGGCGTTCCCAGGTTGTCAACGGTAGTTTTCCCATCCCTTCGCACCGCTACGAACAGATCCAAACCACCATAACCCGCATGGCCATTGGAAGCAAAAAACAATCTGCCATCATCGTCAACATAGGGGAACATTTCGTTTCCAGGGGTGTTGATATCACTGCCCAGGTTTCGGGCATTGCTAAATCGTCCATTTCCATCAAGAGTGGCTGCATAAAGATCTACGCCACCCATGCCACCCGGCCGGTTGGAAGCAAAGTAGAGGGTGCGTCCATTGCGGTTAAAAGCAGGAGAAGAGTCCCAGGAGTTGGGGTCATTTACCGCCAGTAGTTCCGGCTCACTCCAGTCTCCGTTCCGGTAGCGACTGATATATAGGTTGACTTCTTTGGTGCCTTTTTTACTACCGTCGTTGCCCCGTGCAAACACCACGGTGTTTCCATCACTGGTAAAAGCCAAAGTACCTTCATTTATACCCGGAAGATTGATGAGGTCTCCCAGGATCTCCACACTGGAAACATCGATTTCATCTCCATTCAGCTTGGCCTTGTAAATATCAGTAAACGGTGTTCCGGTAGTATTGTAAACCTTGCTATCGTGCCGGTTGGAGGTAAAATAGATTTCGCCATTGCTCACCACCGGTGAATATTCCGCAGCCGCAGTATTGATTGGGCCCACGGTAAATATTTCATAATAACTTTCAGTTCCATTATTGTTGATTTGATTGAGGTTATCAACTTCTTCCCGGGCGCGGTTTGCCAGTTGTACATTCTCAGTATCATCCACCAGCGCGTTTAAGGTTTCTACAGCGTCGTTGTATTGTTCCAAAGCCTTTAATGAAGAAGCATAATAGTATCGGCCGGAGTCACTGACAAACCCATTTTCAAAGGCTGTTTCATAAAACCCCGAGGCCTGTTTCAGACGGTTTGACAATCTGTAGCTTTCTGCAATCTGAAAATTTACCCTGGGGTCATTGGGACGGTCTTCCAGCATTTTCTGATAAGCCTCGATGGCCACATCATATTCACCCAATTCAAAACTGCCATCGGCTCCTTTGGGTCCGGAAATCTTTTGGGCACAGGAAAAAGCCAGCATGGCGATTACTCCCATTAGCAATAAACTGCGAAGTTTTATACAACACTCATTCATCATCCCATTTGGTATTTATGCTTACTCTAAATTTATTAAATATCGATCACTCCATTATGGAATTTACTAATACTTATCCAATGGCTGTGGTAAATAACGTGATAGCCAGGATTGACTTAGTGGAATTATCCATGTTGATAAGTCTCCCTTTTGCGGTATAAGTGTGTTAATCATTAAGGTTTCCTTAGGCACCTCACCCAGCTTAAGCTGGTCTTTAAGTTTGGCCAAAGGTGCTAATACCACCCTTTCATTATCGTATAAAGGTATCTGGTTTCTGCCAAAAAAGTCAATGTCCATTTTACTCCCCAACGCCCTCATAAAACCTACAGAAGTATCTATAGAGCACCCGGAAGGTAATTGGCTGTCATCCACGGCAATCACCACGAAGTACCCCATCAAAACCTGTATTGACGCAGATAAAGGTACTCCATGAGTGACCCATTGGTCCATAAAATTTTTGCCAGACTCCAATATGCTCTGTTGTTCCTCAGTGTTTAATTCCCTTTCCGCCTGGTAAACCCAAAGGCGGGACCGATCTGAAAGGGTGTCAAATGATACATACATAGTGTAAAATGCTTTTTATAAACCTTTGCTTTTGGCAACAATTTCAGCCAAATCCAATACCTCGATCTCTTCTTCTTTCTCCTTGCTTTTTACCCCGTCGCTGAGCATGGTCATACAGAACGGACAGGCCGAAGCAATAATGGAAGCACCGGTATCCAATGCCTCCTCGGTACGCTCAATATTGATATCTTTCTTGCCCGCTTCGGGTTCTTTAAACATCTGGGCCCCGCCGGCGCCGCAACAGAGGCCGGTGGTACCGCATCTTTTCATTTCAACCAATTCAATATCAAGTTCCTCAAGTAACGCCCTGGGCGCTTCATAAATTCCATTTGCCCGGCCCAGGAAACAGGAATCGTGATAAGTGATCTTTTTTCCTTTAAAGTTACCACCTCCTTTTAATACCAGACGTCCCTCATCGATTAAACGTTGCAGAAAAGTACTATGATGAAGAACGGTATACTCGCCCCCAAGTTCGGGATATTCGTTCTTAATGGTATTAAAACAATGCGGACAGGCAGTTACTATGGTTTTTATCTGGTAACTGTTCAAAATACCAATATTGGCGATAGCTTGCATTTGAAAGAGGAACTCATTACCGGCCCTGCGTGCGGGATCTCCGGTACAGCTTTCTTCCGGGCCCAGTACTGCGAAAGAGATATCGAGGGCATGTAGAATTTTAACCAGGGCTCGGGTCACTTTCTGGTATCTTTGATCATAAGAACCTGCACAACCCACCCAGAATAAGATTTCCGGTTGCTTGTTCTGGGCTGCCATCTCTGCCATGGTATTGACTTTGTTGGGTTTAGACTCCATAGTGCTCATTCTTTACTCCAGTTAAACCTGTCCGAGGCAGCAAATTTCCAGGGTGCAAAATTAGTTTCAATATTGGAGAACATATTGTTCCAGTCGGCCGGACTGGAGGACTCTTCCATGGCGGTATAGCGTCTTAGTTGCAAGATTATTGACAAAGGGTCAATATTGACCGGGCAGGCTTCAACACAGGCGTTACAACTGGTGCAGGCAAAGATTTCCTCCTTGGTAATGTAGTCACCCAACAGTGATTTACCGTCCTCATCCGAGTTGGAGGATCCGATTTCCTCCACCCTGTCCCGGACGTCCATCATGATCTTTCTGGGAGACAACTTTTTACCGGTAATATTTGCCGGACATTCGGCAGTGCAACGGCCACACTCAGTGCAGGCATACGCATTCATAATATTAAACCGGCTGAGATCGGCCACATCTTTGGCCCCAAACCTGGCCGGAGCTTCGACCTGATTTTGTTCCGCACCGGCCGCTCCCAGCATGATCTTCACCTCGTTTGTTATTTCGGGCATATTCCACATTTGGCCGGGTGCATTCAAATTTCCATAATATGTATTGGGAAATGCCATAAAAATGTGAAGGTGTTTTGAATAGGTAACATAAACCGCAAAACCCAAAATGCCGATAATATGGGCCCACCAGGCAACTCTTTCGCCCAGTATAAGCTGTGCAGTGGAAGCTCCCTCAAAAAGTGGGATCAACTGGGCGCTGAGAAAAAATCGACCGGTAGCCGTGTATCCCGCTCCTCTGGTTTGAAGTATCTGGTCTGTAGCGTTCATAGTGAATATGGCGGCCATTAGCAGGATTTCAATAATGAGAATTAGGTTAGCATCCAAACGAGGCCAGGAAGTCATTTCCCGTTGCCAGAATCTGGGAATTTTGAGAATATTTCTGCGAAACAGGAATACCAAACAGGATATCACCACCGCCAATGCCAGAAATTCGAAGAAATTTAGGCAGAACGTGTAGAATCCTCCCAGGTAGGGAGCAAATATCCTATGAGTGCCCAATAAACCGTCAATAATAAATTCCAATACCTCCAGGTTGATCACCAGGAAACCGACATAGATGAAAAGGTGCAGCACAGCGGGCAGCGGTTTTTTGAACATTTTTTTTTGCCCAAAGGCTATTAATAACATGTTTCTGAACCTTTTTGCGGGTTGATCCGACCGGTCCTCTTTTCTGCCAATTTGAATGTTTTTCCTGATTCGGATTACCCGCTTACTAAAAAAATAGCCAAAAATGACAATGGCAATAACGAACAAAAGTTGCGGTATAATCTTCATTCACAGGGGTCTGAAAACAGGCTTTTTATGCTATTCTTTAAAATAAGCAAAAATTTTGCACCAAGGATAAATTTATATAATTTTGACCACTCATTTCAGGTGATGTAGCTCAGGTGGTAGAGCATCGGACTGAAAATCCGTGAGTCGGTGGTTCGAGTCCACTCATCACCACAAAAAAAGCCTCTGAATCAGAGGCTTTTTTTGTTAACACATTATCAGCTTGCACGCGTTCAGCCACCTCTTAAATGTTTTAGTTGGATTATTTCACGAGGTGCCAGTCGTCTCCACTTTCCACGGGGCAAGTCCCTCTTGGTCAAACCGGCAAACATCACCCGATCCAGCTTGGTAACTTCGTAGCCCAAGTGTTCGAACATTCTTCTTACGATTCTATTTCTTCCGGAATGTAACTGGATGCCCAGCTCGGTTTTATCTGCTGAAACGATCTCCAGGGCATCAACTTTGATCGGCCCGTCATCCAGTTGGAGGCCCTCCACTAATGACTGATAATCTTTATAGTCAATTGGTCTGTCCAGGTAGACGTGGTAAACCTTTTTAACCTGGTAGGAGGGGTGGCTGAGTTTTTTATGAAGATCGCCATCATTAGTGAACAATAATAATCCTGTAGTATTGCGATCGAGCCGGCCCACCGGTACTATTCTTTCCTTGCAGGCATTTTTGACCAGTTGCATTACAGTTTTCCTTTGTTTCGGGTCTTCTGTAGTAGTAATATAGTCTTTGGGCTTGTTTAATAGAACATAGATTAGCCGTTCACCCTTGAGCACCTTTCCCTGGTAGGTTACCCGGTCCCTCGGTTTTACCTTATAACCCAAGGTGGTTACCACCTTGCCATTGACTTTTATTTTTCCATCCTGGATTAATGTGTCTGCTTCGCGCCTGGAACATACTCCCGCATTTGCAATGAACTTATTTAGCCTGACTTCATCGGGGGTTTTGGATGGGCTGGGTTTTTCCGGCTGTCGGTTTGGCTTTTTCATTACTCCTGCAGGTCTGTTGGTTACCCGTCCAGCTCGGAGCCAATCTCGTTGTCTTCACCGGCAAAATCTTTGGGTGCGGGTAGTTCGGACAACTCATTGATACCGAAGTAATCCATAAATTTTTCACTGGTGCCATAAATCAAAGGGCGACCCACAGACTCCGATTTCCCCTTGATTTCAATGAGATTCTTTTCTAACAATTTCTGGACTGAATAATCGCAGTTAACCCCCCGGATCTGTTCAATATCTACTTTGGTAACAGGTTGTTTATAGGCGATAATTGAAAGGGTTTCCAGGGCGGAGGTGGACAATCTACGTTTGGATTGTTGCTTGAGGTGGATCCCAATACTACTTTGATAAGCCGGCTTTGTTAAAAACTGATAACCCCCACCTGATTTGACAACTTCGAAGGCAAACTCGTCTGAGTGGTATTTCTCGGTAATTCTATCAATTGATTCTTCGATATCCGTCATTGGGATATCGGCCTCGAACATTTCAACCAAAGTACTGTGCAACTCTTTCTTGGAAACAGGTTTGGCAGAACAAAAAATGAGTGCTTCAATATGGTTGCCTAAGAAGTCCAAAGCTAATTTTTCTTGGCCAATTTGGCTTCGATAGAATGCATAGTATGCGGTACTGCCCGCAACCGTTCTTTCTGGATCAGTTTTCCAGTATCGATACAAACCCCATAGGTGCCGTTTTTGATCCTTATAAGGGCATTTTCCAAACTTGAGATGAATTTTTGTTGCCTGGCTGCTAATTGGCTGAGATTTTCTTTCTCGGCAGTATCTGCTCCGTCCTCTAAAACTTTGGTGTTGCCAGCGGTGTTATCCGTACCGCTGTCATTCTTTCTGCTTAAGGAGTCTTTGATATAGTTCAGTTCGTTACGGGCTTTTTCCAGTTTCTCCTTTATTAGTGCCTCAAATTCCAATAGTTCATTATCGGAATACCTAAGTTTCTCTTCTTTTCCCATTTTGTAAAAAATTAATATCGCCTGACTGTTAAATAAGGATATGTATGATATGGTTTTGGTCAACCCTCTCCGGTAATTGTCATTCAAGCCGGTAGCTTCAACGATTCATCAGCGGAGAGCGACAAATTTGTCAATAATACTTGCAAAAATGAAGATTATTAGAGACTTTCTCAAGAGGGTTATGCAAAAACACATACGATTTAAATCCATCGATTACGTGCTTTTTGCCCCAAAGGTGGTTAAGGAAAAACTAAAAGATTTGTGGTTCTGTACTATGGAATTCTGTGTGTCTATACGTCGTACTCCAGGTGAATACTTCTTACCCGCTCTTTAAAGGCATTTCGGTCAATACTGACCCTGTATTTAAGCCTTATATATCTTCGGATTACTTCCATTTTTCTCCCCTGTTTGACATAAAAGTCGATAGCGTTGTTGATAATGTCGTTCATGGTTAACTAATGTCTAGCACTAAATAAGATACGGAAATATTGTAATAATTCCATTGATAATAGGCAATTCACCCTAATATTATTGGATTATTTAAATAATTTCATTAAAGTTTAATATTGTTGAGATCAAGGTCAAAAATCCGGAATCACCGCTATGGTTTTCTTCCAGCTTTGGGTGCCAAAACTCTTCCCGGACACTCTGAAATATATAATGTACTGACCAATGGGTACTGGTTTTAAGTTATCACCGGTTCCATCCCACCGGTAAAGCCCTTCCCTGGGCAGCAATGAGTTATTGACTATGGTTTTAACCAGGTATCCCTGTCTGTTAAATACCATTATGGAGCCGGAGTTACCAGGTGCCTCCAGAGAAAAAGTAATGGTAGCATATGACGGAAACCGCGAAGAGGTCGGGGAGATAATCCCGGGGTCCAGATTAAAAGTTGCCCGGTGGTTGACCATTATAAATTGTGAGTTTTTAAAACCTGGAGAAGCGTAGCCATTTGATTCGGAACCACTAAACCAGTTATGCAGGTTATCACTAGCACCGTCGGGGTCAGCTCTTTCCAACGATACTCCGTTTTGATCAAAAAGCAAAGGGTGATGCATGTTCTGGTGATAATTCATAGCATCTGTTATTTGACCATCTGCAGTTAGTAATACCACAGACCCTTGCTTTTCACCCATTGATGGCAATTTGTCTACTTCCAAAATGGAAAAGGGGTCACCACTGGGGTAATGTCCCAGAAGGGTGGTTTTATCCTCGGTAAGTACCAAGTATTCGCCGGGATACAGCGTCCGGGGGAGATCTGTAATTACGGTGAAGTCAACCAGTGTCTGGTTTTGCCAACGGGCTAGTTTCCAGTTTTTGAGGTTAACCACCTTTAGCGAGCGGTTAAAGATTTCCACAAATTTCTCTCCAAAGGGTCTGGGATTAAATAACACCTCATTAAGTACTACATCATTACTATCTGCCTGTTGTACTAAACCTACAGGAGCACTTGAAATTTTATCTAAACTTATATTCTGATTGCAATCGGCAAAACCGGTCGTGTTTACCTGGTAAATGGTCTCGGCTTTCAGGCCCTCATGGAGTAATATGGTAAGACAGGACCCCGGAGAAGAGTTGATGAAAAAAGTATCTATCCGTACCACAGGATCCAGGGTTACGGTCTGAGTGGTTCCAAGAGGTTCGTCAAGTGCTTGGTCAAAACAGACCACAATCCGTTTGGCAGTTTCTGCAATAGTATTGATGATCACAGGTGGTGTTAGATCGGGGTTATCCATTGCCACGCTGTTGGCCCGGCCAGGTGATCCACCGGATGTGGATTCGCTGGCAACCCAATTTTCAGCCCCGGAACAGGGGTAATTCAAATCGATCATTTCCAATGACCAACCACCGTGTTGTTTGAGACCACTTCGATACCAGTTATCCGTATAACTGACAAAATGAATCAATCTGTGAGAAGAATCCGCCAGTGAAATAAAATCCCCAGTGTTGTTTAATGCTGGCCATGGGCTAAGTGACAAGTGGTCAGTGTCATCGGGGATGGTGGCTGCAGCGTCAGGATGCAGCACCAGGTAGTTCGCCGGAAGCAGTAGGTAATCGG
>JAUIKU010000154.1 GCA_030430675.1 Bacteroidia bacterium
ATAACAAGACATTCTTCACGGCCAACAAACAATCACCCTGGTATCTGGTGGCTTTTGGAATGATTGGAGCTTCATTGTCCGGGGTTACCTTTATCTCGGTGCCGGGCTGGGTAGTGGACAGCCAGTTTTCCTATATGCAAATGGTATTTGGGTACCTGGTAGGCTACATGGTGATTGCCGGAGTATTGTTGCCCCTGTACTATAAACTGAACCTCACTTCTATTTATACTTATCTGGAAACCCGGTTCGGATTCTGGTCTTATAAAACCGGTGCTTTGTTTTTCCTGATATCAAGGACGATTGGTGCCTCCTTCAGATTATTTCTGGTGGCAGGTGTACTACAACTGGCCATGTTCGATGAATGGGGCATCCCCTTTGAAGTTACCGTGCTGGCAACCATCATCCTCATCTATATTTATACCTTCAAGGGAGGTATCAAAACCATTGTATGGACCGACACCCTGCAAACACTATTCATGCTGCTATCGGTTGTCATAAGCATTAACCTAGTGGCCAATAGCCTAGAGCTAAACCTGGGAGAGTTGGTGAAAACGATCAAACAAAGCGATTACTCGCAGGTGTTTTTTTGGGACCTGAATTCCGGGCAGAATTTTTTCAAGCAATTCATTTCAGGTGCTTTTATCGCTATTGTAATGACCGGTTTGGATCAGGATATGATGCAAAAGAACCTAACCTGCAAAACTCTGGGGGAATCACAAAAAAATATGATTTGGTTCAGCGTAGTGCTGGTAGCAGTGAATTTATTGTTCCTGAGCCTGGGGGCGTTGTTATACATCTATGCCGCAAACTATGGCATAACGCTTCCGGAGCGCTCCGACGACCTTTATCCGCTGCTGGCCTTAAGGCATTTCGATGTATTTGCTGGGGTAATTTTCCTTTTGGGAATAACAGCAGCGGCCTACAGCAGCGCGGATTCGGCATTAACCGCCCTGACTACTTCATTTTGTGTGGATTTCCTGAATTTTGAACGCTCCGGTAGTGAGGGACAAAAGAAAACCAGGATGTTGGTTCATGTGGGATTTGCCGCACTGATTTTTGTGGTAATCCTAATATTTAAGACCATCAATAATTCAGCGGTGATCAGTGCGGTTTTCACAGCTGCCGGTTATACCTATGGTCCTTTGCTGGGTCTGTATGCATTTGGATTGTTTACCAAGAGAGTAGTCCGTGATAAGCTGGTGTTGCCACTGGGTATACTGGCACCAGTTTTATCATATTCCATCGACGCCTTTAGCAGTGCTCAGGGGTTTGAATTTGGGTTCTTTATACTAATTGTCAACGGATTTCTCACCTTCCTGGGATTGTGGGGAATCTCTCGATCTCCAAGCTCCGATCTTTGATCTGAAAACAAGCCGGAAATCACAGATCATAAAAGTTCTTTCATGGGATCCCAAAACCGGGTTTCGAAGTCAACCACACGGTCATTTTTCACTTCAACCCCATCTTTCTCCAATAGTTCCTGCATTTTGGTTGGGGTTCCAAAATGATGTTTGCCAGTTAACAAACCCTGGTGGTTTACTACCCGGTGCGCCGGGATTTCCGGATCTGCTGCACCAGCACCATTCATGGCCCAACCCACCATGCGGGCGCTGCTTTTGGCACCAAGATAAGCCGCAATCGCGCCATAACTGGTTACCCTGCCGCTAGGGATCAGCTTGGCAACTTCATAAACGTTCTGAAAAAAATTGTACTTGTCCATTCACAGGATAAGATAATTAGTATTTTCTTATTTCCATTGAAAGTACTACCCCATAAGAAGACAATGCATTATTTTGAATTTAATTTTGAGAACCATAATTAGAAAGTTGCGTATATATGTTATAACAAATAATGTCTAAACATATAATGAAAACAATATTTCACAGTGCCGATTCCAGAGGACATGCCGACCATGGATGGCTGCGGTCCCATCACTCGTTTAGTTTTGCCGGGTTCCATCATCCCGAAAAGATGGGTTTTGGCCTGTTACGCGTATTAAACGATGACAGGGTAACCGGGGGTATGGGATTCGGAACCCATCCGCATGAGAACATGGAGATTATTTCAATTCCCCTGTCCGGAGCATTGAGGCATAAGGATAGCATAGGCAATGAATCAACAATTAAAACCGGTGAGGTGCAAATTATGTCTGCAGGTACCGGGGTTAAGCATTCCGAATTCAACCCAAACTCCAACCAGGAGGTGAACTTCCTGCAAATATGGATTTTGCCGGATAAAATAGATATTACTCCTCGATATGATCAGAAATATTTCGACCCCGAGGCCAGTTCTGATAAATGGCAAACCTTGGTATCTCCTGAAGATAACGGGGCTATCTGGATAAATCAGCACGCCTATATCAGCAGGGTTAAATTGAATGAGGGCAGTACTATTAAATACAACCTCCATGCTCCCGGCCAGGGTGCTTATCTGTTTTTGCTGGAGGGAAATATAAGTATTGAAGATGCCGGGAACCTGCATCGCCGGGATGCCATGGGGATTTGGGAAACCGATGGTTTTAATATCATTTCCAGCAGCCCCAGCCAAGTACTGGTCATTGAAGTACCAATGCAACGATAAGCAAAAAAAACTGTCATCCCCAAACAGGGATGACAGTTTGCAAGTAGTTAAGGAAAGTGCGCATGAGAGGATTCGAACCTCCACGCCCGAGAGCACTGCCTCCTGAAGACAGCGTGTCTACCAGTTTCACCACATGCGCGGGTCAATGTGCAAAATTAAGGTTTCTGAATAAAAATACTAACCTATTGTCACTACAAACTTAATCCACTTATATCGATTAAATACATTTGACGACCATTTCCACCATGCGTGGAATCAATACAAACCATTTTACCATCGTTGCTGGCCCTGGGATGCGTATCGCACCGCCATTCCCCGTGGTACTCTTTGGGTTGATGAAACCTGCCCAGATCAATTCTTTTGTGAGACTTCTCATTGTAGAGATAGGGAACCTGCTCCCGGGCTTCTCCCTGGGGATAGGTATCGTTTAATATCCAATCGCCATTGGTGCCCGGCAGAAAAGTGTTGTGCCCGTTAACTTTCATTTTTCCCTCACCTACCAGCCGAATGGTCCGGCTCTGGTCCCTGAACTCATAGAACCCGGAGGGCTTTCCTTCAGGGGTGGTCCAGGCGGTAATATGCTGGGGGTCTTTCCATATGAAGTGCGAGGTTTTACCCGATGGATCCAGCAAATACATATCACCGCCATTCATATTGGCAGTAAACATGCGGGTGGTATAGCGTCCTCTTATCTTATTGTAGGCTTCGGGATTGTCCAGAATTTCGCCGGGTATGGGTTGGTCGCGGTAGCGGTTCAGGAAAATAAACCGTTCACTGTCGGGGCTTATCAACAAGTGATTGAAGTAGTGCCACTTTTGTGACACGTCTTCATTGTTATTGGGGATCCTGGAAATATCCAGATAAGACAGGATCAATTCCGAACGTCCTGTCTGCAGGTCGATTTTATAGATACCGGATTCCGCAGGGGCGTTCTGATGTTTGTAAGGATCAACTCCACCGGGGTATCCATAACCTTTGCGGTAATTCTGAATACGAGCGAAGTCTGTACCTATGGCCGATTTGCCATCGGGGCTTAGGGTATATATTGCTTTGGGAATAATACGCTCCTCCCCGGTTTTCAGGTCTTTGATAATGCTGACAAAATCACTGCCTCTGCGGTCGTTCCATATTACTTTACTGTCCGACCCCGGTACCCACTGCAGCATACACCCCTGTTGCCAGCCCCAGGCCCTGCTTTCACCAATTTCCATCCATTCGTCATGGTTGGCCAGATCGATTACTCCCATCTTGATAACGTCATCTTTGGTGGGTGACCGGCTCTCAAACCCAACCTCCATTCCCAGTATTTTGGTATTGCTTCGATTGAACTGCATTTTGTCATAGTAGCCAAACCAGTGGTATTTTGGGCCTTTGGTTATGGCCCTGATCGGAAGGTCAATATCATTTGATGATAGTATGGCAGAAGGTAAACTAAGCACTGTTGCTCCGGCTCCGGTATATTGCAGGAATTGTCTTCGGTTCATGATTTAACTAATTTATTTTCGATCAACACATTTACCGTCATGGGCTGGTTCCAGTGGAATATCTGGCCAACTCTTTCGACAATAGATCATTCAATTCTTTTAATTTCCCGACATATGCCGGATCGCTTGCCAGGTTTTGCGTTGCCAGAGGACCCTCGCTGTGGTCGTACAATTCATAGGCAACTACCTCATCCGGGTCTTCGTAAAGCTGCCACCTGGTGAATCGATAATTGCCATACCTGATACTGTATCCCATGACTTCCTTTTTTCGGTCATACCCCAGGTTTTTGCCTCTGGGATACTGGCTGATAGCCACCTGTTTAATTTCAAATTCCGGGTTTTCCAATACCGGAACCAGGCTCTGACCTTCCAAATGTTTTGGCAACGGCAAACCGGTCATTTCACAAAGTGTGGGATAAATATCCACAAATTCAGCCAGGGAATTGGAGCTTTGTCCATTAGGGTTATCAGGATCCATAATGATCAGGGGAACCCGTGTATCCAATTCAAAATTGGTGTGTTTACACCAGCTCCCATAATCACCCAATTTCCATCCGTGGTCTCCCCACAGCACGACTATGGTATTTTCCATCAGTCCATTCTCTTCCAGTGCATTTAAGAGTCTACCGATTTGTGCATCGATCATACTAACAGCAGCATAATACCCATGTATCAGGTTTCTTGAGGTTTCATGATCCAGCAGGCCTTGGGCGGGGATCCCGTGGTATTTTCTGAGCTCTCCAAATTGATGTAAGGCCAGTGGCGGCATTCCCCCGGGGGTTTCGACAGCGGGGATTGAGATGTCTTCAGGATCATACAGGTCCCAGTACCTGGCTGGGGCCACAAAAGGGAGATGCGGCTTTATATAGCCCACCGCAAAGAAGAAAGCGGAATCCTTTAGTTCAGCTATCCTGTTCACTGCGTATTCCGTAATCACCGCGTCTGTCATGTTCTTTTCAGGGGCATGTGACTTATAATATGGCAGTTTCAGATCATCAATAGCGGGAAAATCTCTTTCCAGGCCCACGGTATCCCCCCTGGTAACTGGCTCCGGTCTCCACATACTGGCCGCTGGCTGGGACCAGGACAGCGCGTCGTCCCGGTTTCCATGGCCAGTGTGATAAATCTTCCCTACTCGTTCAGTATAGTAGCCATTGTTTTTAAAATGTTGTGGCAGGGTTACCACATCGGGAACCTTGGTTCTGAAAAATGTATACAAGTCATAGATCCCCATGGCATCGGGACGCAGCCCGGTCATAATGCTGTTTCTCGAGGGTGCGCATACCGCCTGCTGGCAGTAGGCCCGGTTGAATACAGTGGACATGGCCGCCAGGCGGTCAATATTGGGAGACTGAATGTGGCTGGCGCCATAACAATTGAGCTCGGGACGCAGGTCGTCCACTGCTATAAATAACACATTTGGCTGTCCGTAGGTACTCAGTGAGATCAGAACCGGCAACAGGAGTATGGCAGCATAATTTTTCATGTATTCAATATACGGGCCATTAATCAAATCTTATAAGGAAATATCAGTACACCAGCCATAATTGCTTAATAAAAAAAAATATATGACCTTAAGGTGGTATAATTTACAAAGTTTAATGAAGCTAATTACATCATTTATCCTGGGCCTGATACTTTCAGGTTGCCTGACAGCCACAAATGACTCGGACAAGCTTCGTACAGATAGCCGTCTCTTAACAGCAGCCGGGGAGCTAGCCTCAGAAAGTATTTTACTACAATGCAGGTTTAGCAGCACCGATACCCTGGTTAACCTGGATTTGCCGGGAATTGAGGGCTGGGGTTATTTTCAGCTTTCTACAGATAGTTTATTTGCTGGATCCTTTCAAACGGATACATTAGAAGCCACCGGGAAAAATGACTACATCATACGCAAACTGGTATCAGGGCTGAAACCAAATCAGCAATATTACTATCGCACGGTTGCCCAAATGGGTAATGGTCCGGTGGTGATGAGTGCCACGGGTTCTTTCACCACTTTCCCCACGCCAGATACCCCACATCCTGTCAGTTTTGCCACCGCTACCGGGTTTAACTATGAAAAATTTTATGGGATCGATAAGCCCGCCACGGAAGTGGCTTCTGAAGAAGATCAACGCCTGGGCTTTGAAGCGTTTGAGGCGGTACGCCAGATAAAGCCGGACTTTTTCGTAGCCAATGGTGATGTAGTGTATTACGACAAACCCGGGAATGAAGACTCAGAATACTATGCCAAGACCAAAACCCAAATGCAGGCCAAATGGCACCGGTATTTTGCCATGCCCAGAAACCGCGACATGATGTTGCAGGTTCCGGTGCTTTACCTCAAGGACGATCACGACCACCGGTTCAACGATTGTGATACCACCAATCAAAAGAAAGCGCTGCCCACCCATAAAGACGGAATTGAAGTTTTCATCGAGGAAGTACCTGTAATTGACTTTGAAGACCTCAACCCTAAAACCTATCGCACCCAACGGGCCGGGAGTCTGCTACAGGTCTGGTTGGTGGAGGGCAGGGACTATCGCAGTCCCAACCTAATGGAGGACGGTCCGGGTAAAACACTGTGGGGTGAAGAACAAATTGCCTGGCTGAAGGAGAGCCTGTTGGAAAGTGATGCGGTATTTAAAATTTTAATTTCACCAACCCCAATGATCGGGCCGGATGATGCCTATAAGAAAGACAACCATGCTAATTTTGGCGGATTCCAGCACGAACGTCAGATGTTTTTTGATTGGCTAAAAGAACATGATTTTCTGAACAAAAACTTTTACCTGGTATGCGGTGATCGCCACTGGCAGTATCATTCCATCCATCCCGATGGTTTCGAGGAATTCAGTTCGGGGGCATTTGTGGACCAAAATTCCAGACCGGGCAGAGTGCCGGGAGATCCTGAATCAACCGACCCCGATGCAATACTGGAAGTCCCTTATATCCAGACCGAAGGCAATAGCAGTGGTGGTTTCCTGTTAATCCGGGTTGATGCAGATAGTGGGCAACCAAAAATTAATTTTACCTATTACAACACCAGAGGTAATCAGTTGTATTCAGTAACAAAAAATGCTGCCGAAATTTAACCAGTAGAAATGACGGATTATAACAAGCTTAGTCTAAAAAGTCAGGTCTGGCTACCACTGACAGTGTGCATGGTCATTGCCGGCTTTGTAATAACTCCCAAACCCCAAATTTTTGTGGTTGGCGATAGTATATCAATGCAGTACGGACCATACCTGGAAGAATATTTTCAGGGAGTTGCCGGCTACCAACGCAAAACTGACAATGCCGGTTTGGACCCTGAAGTTGGAGTACCCCAGGGCCCCAATGGAGGGGACTCGAGAATGGTGTTGGAATACCTTAAGAAAAAGTTGAGTGACCCGGCTTTCCATCCCGACTACGTCTTGCTAAACTGTGGTCTGCATGACATTAAAACTCAGGTTAAATCCGGGAAGACACAGGTATCAAAAGAAGATTACCGCAACAACCTGGAATCAATTATACACCTACTGGAAAAAGAAGCCATACAGGTGATATGGGTACGAACCACCCCTGTAGTGGATTCCATTCACAATGCCAAGCAACCTAACTTCAGGAGATACGCTGAGGATCTGTCAGCATACAATGACATAGCCGATGAAGTGATGCTTGCTTCCGATATCCCCAGCATAGATTTATACAGCTTCACCAGGAACCTGGGAGTAAGTCAGTTTATTGACCACGTCCATTACAATGAGTCAACCAGAAAATTACAGGCGGCCTATATTGCAGGATATTTCCAAAAACTTATAGATTGAAGTTTGAGGTGAAACCTGTACCCGGAGGGGGATTGTACCCAAACATTTAATGATCATAGCAGCGTTCTTAGATTACAAACTCTCAATGTGTTCTTTCTGAAAATCTGAAAGTTGAATATTCTTTTGCTGTAGCCAACTCCTGAAGTCGTCCCGAATTTCATTGGTCCATGCGCTGTCGATCTGACCCGCAGTGTAGGTGCCACTCTTTAATCTTTCGAATCCGAATTCATCACGCAGGCGAATGACCTCTGAAGTTTCCACTACTTCCAGTGCCAGATGGGCTGGGATAAACATTACACCCTCCCGCAGGCCCAATACCACATCTCCCGGCAATACCGTGGCCTCGCCGATTCGTATCGGTGCATTCATGCTGATCACCATGGTTTTGTCGTAGGTTTGAGAAGTAGAAGGGTGCCAGTTGCGGTTAAAGACATAAAAATTGTCTAATTCCAAAACACCTGCCAGGTCACGACAGCCCCCGTCCACGATCATGCCAGTGCCGGTTCTTTTGTGTATCAGATTCGCCAGGTTATCCCCAATAAAGGCACCGCCTACTTTTTTGCCGAACAGGTCGGCGATGATTACATCATCTTCGGTCAGATTATCCATTACCCAGTGTTTGTCGCGTCCTTCCAGGCCCAGGTCTTTTCCTTCCTTTGCCACTACACCTGATATGTCGGGTCGGTCGGGCAAAAAGCCAATGGTCACCGCTCTTCCTACTAAAACAGGGTTTTCATGAGTCATTACCCACCCCTGTTCGAACTGACAGTGGTACCCGTGGTTGCGCAGTATTCCCCAGGCCTCTTCAACGGTCACCAGTTTCATCCGTTCCAGGATGTCTTTTGACACTTTGGGCCGGCCATCAGCAAAGCGCTCTCCCTGGTATTCACTGGTAAACCTGGTATACTCTTCCTGGGTAAACTTAAATGGTATGGGTTGTGCCTGGCCATCTTGCAATGATATTGCGATAATTACCGTGGCGACTGCCAACAGTTGCAAGATCCGGAAATAAAAACTTTTGACTTTCATATTCTTTTTGATAAAACCTAGGTTGAATTTGTATTGAAATTTTGGTGTCTTGTCAATCGCACAAACTTTTAGGGTATGCCTGAGGTTAAAAAGGCAACATGCCGTATAAGTATGTTTTCAAAAGTTAAGAAAATTATGGTTATTGAAAAGTATGTACCTGCCAGGTAGCGTTTAATCCGTAGCTAATGATACTGTGATGTTGCAAATTGTACATTTAATATTTCTGGTCTGCATCCTGATGCCTTACGGGTCAGAGACCGGTGGTCTGTCAATACCATCTGCCGGACCTAATCATGCCACTAGAGAATATTCGGACCTGGTTTATGCAAGGCATCAAGGCATCGACCTGTTACTTGATTTGTACGTCCCGGATGGTGGAACGGAACCTCCTCCGCTGGTGGTTTGGGTACATGGTGGTGCCTGGCGGGGAGGCAGCAAAAAAAATCCTAGATTCGCGCTTGAACTGGTCAACCGGGGTTTTGCAGTTGCTTCAATCAATTACAGATTAAGCCAGCAGGCCATTTTCCCCGCCCAGATTATTGATTGTAAAGCGGCCATCAGATGGTTGAGAGCACATCAGCAACAATATCAAATAGATGCATCTAAAATTGGGGTCTGGGGAAGTTCCGCCGGGGGACACCTGGTGGCTTTAATGGGAGCTACTAATGGCTATTCGGAATGGGATGTTGGCGAAAACCTGGACCAAAGCAGCTCAGTACAGGCAGTTTGTGATTGGTATGGGCCCACCGATTTCCTGAGAATGGATGATGTCCCCGGTAAGATGGTACACCTCACACCCGACTCCCCGGAGTCACAATTGGTAGGTGGTGATATCAGGGAGAACCCTGACAAAGTACACGCTGTAAATCCAATCAGTTATTTAAACCATCAAACAGATCTCATTCCCCCATACCTGATCATGCACGGTTCTAAAGACGGAATAGTAATCCCTGGTCAAAGTGAGTTGCTTCACCAGGCGATGCAGGATAATCAGTTGAATTCTGAGCTGGTGATAGTAGCCGGAGCTGGCCACGGTGGGCCCGGATGGGAAGAACAGGTGTCAGCTGTGGTGGCGTTTTTTGAAAAACACCTGTAATGAAATCCAAGTTTCTTAAGAGCAACCGTTGTCCTTTTTAATGAATTTTCAATCAATGAAGATTAAATGTTTATTTCCTGACAGGAAGGTTATGTCCTGTGTATGAGTCGATGGTAAAGGAGAAAAAACCTATCTGGTATCATCTATGTCCTACTTATTTGGCGGTAATTACTGGCTTGCTGGTGCTGACCGCTTGTGCTGACAGGGCCGTTCAGGAGACTGACAGTCATAACCAGGAGTTTATCTTATCGCCATCTGCCCTCCCTGAATTTGAGGCTAGAATAGATCATCAAGGACTGATTGAGAGCACCCTGGACTGGGACCAAGACCATGAATTGAGAAATCGAGCTACTGCTATTTACCGCAACTCCTGCTTTGGTTGTCATGGTGATAATGAACAGCCTGGCAGCCTTCCGAATTCCAATAAATTCTGGAAAGATGAATTCAGACATGGAGCTGATCCCTATTCCATGTACCAGACGGTAACCAGGGGTTATGGTCAAATGCCTCCTCACCCCCAATTGGCGCCTGTGGAAAAATATGAAGTAGTGACCTTTATCAGGGAAGAGTTGATCAGGCCTTATAACCCGGAACAATATCTTGTGATAGATTCGTCATACCTGGCCGGTCTTCCTAAGGGTGAAAGCCAGGGCCCCCTACCTCAGCCCCATCATCCCTGGAAAGATATGGACTATGGTAATTGGCTGATCCGGTGTTATGAGCTATCAGATGATCGAGAGCCGCCTAAGAACATTTCCAGGAAGGGCTCTCCATTGCCAAATGAAGACTACAGTCACACTAACTTTGCCTACAAGGGCATTGCCATGCGATTGGACCCGGGAGAGGGTGGGATTGCTGCGGGCAATACCTTTGCCTTGTTTGATCACGATCTTATGCGGTTCGCAGGGGCCTGGACTGGTGACGGGTTTATTGACTGGGAAGATATTTTACTGGATGATCAGCACAATGTCTACCCAAGAACGGTAGGCAGCCGCCAGATAGCCAATCCAGTGGGCCCTGGTTGGGCGGATCCTGAAACCGGGTCATTCCGAGACCCCAGAGATTCGGGTGCCGATGGTAGGAAGTTCGGGCCCCTTCCAAAATCGTGGGCTCAGTATCGGGGGTTGTACCGATACCGCAATCAGCTAGTGATTAGTTACACCGTGGGCCAGTCTCAGGTGTTGGAAACATATCATTTAGCAGGCGGTGGTCAACCCATCATTGCCAGAACACTTCAGGTTAATGATACCTCACGGCCATTATGGCTAAGGGTAGCTCCTGACTCTATCGCCGTGGTATTAAAAGGTCGAGGAGCTGTTCTTAAGAGACAGGGAGGGTTTACGTTGGTACATATTCCAAAAGGTGAGGGAGCACTCTTTACCCTATTTATGTCCACTGCCAAATTAAATGAACTAGCATCTTTGGCTGAAAAGCAACCGGACCCAACACCACTGGACCAGTTTACCCATGGAAGTGAAGCCCAATATTCCGAAACCCTTAGCAGCCCAGTCATCCCCGGAGATGACCAGCATCCCTATACGGTAGATGTGCTGGTATTACCTCAGTCAAATCCATGGAAGAGTCGAATGCGGTTGACTGGGATCGACTTTTTAGCAGATGGTGAATCGGCGGTGGTAAGTACCATTGACGGGGAGGTATGGAGAGTCGATGGTATTACCCGGAAATCCGGATCGACTACCTGGAGACGGATTGCCAGTGGAATGTTTCAACCTTTGGGAATCAAGGTGCATCAAGGAGCTGTTTATGTAAGTTGCCGGGACCAAATTGTGATCCTAAGGGATCTGAACGGAGATGGGGAAACAGATTTTTATGAAAGTTTTAATAGTGATCACCAGGTAACAGAGCATTTTCATGAGTTTGCCATGGGCCTGCAGACAGACGAGCAGGGGAATTTTTACTACGCCAAGAGCGGAAGACATGCCAGAACTTCATTGGTGCCACATCACGGTACCCTGATCAAGGTATCAGCCGACGGTCAAAG
>JAUIKU010000155.1 GCA_030430675.1 Bacteroidia bacterium
GAAAAAAAAAAAATTATTTCTTTTGTGTCTATATGCGTAATACTTTATATCTATTGACAAATTTCTCAATATATTGTCTTTCATACACTTAGGACATAATATGGATAGCATCTTGAACGAAATCAGAAGGAAATCGTACATGAATGAATGACATTGATGTTATGATTGTAGATGAGGGAACGAAGGTTTCGTAAGATTTGAAAATGTATTAATTATACTCAGAACAATACAAGATAAAATAGAGTACTTTGTTAGGAATATGGTCAAGGAAATGGTGAATAGGGTACGACTGGAACGGTTGATATAGATTTGATTGCGGAATACGCGGAGTGGAGGTGATCAAAGGTTTGATGAAGTCTGAAGGCACTACTCGACGCGAGCATTCGAGCCAGCAAACGTCGGAAAATGGACACAAACGTAAAGTTTCGCAAACGTATGGAACATATTTCGTGGTACTGGCAGTCGTTTTCCTAGTCTTGAGCTTGACTATGTATGTGATTCCGGCAGGGAGGTATTATCGGGATGCGTATGAAAGTTTGAAACCCATGATGATTGATACGTATTCCAGGTGGAAAGAGACCGAGGATACCGGAAAAGCGCTTCGTAATACTTCGTCAAAACAAGTAGCTGAAAATGATGTATTCCAGGAGGATGAAAGGGAAAAACTGGAAAGCATTGATCGGATTGGTTTGGATACAAATTTGACACAAGAATCAGAACTGGAGAATAGGACACATTTGGTGGAAGCAGCACTAGCTCCAGGGCCTTCTGAGATGATGAAGCATTCGAAGGATTACAGACTTACAAAGTAGGTCATTTTGACTTATTTACTCTGTTAGAAACGAAAATTTGTGGTGTATTGTTCATTGTTTCCATCGACATATTCTTGATTTGACTGTGTTACGTAGGGAGATGGCTGAACAATTTGCCAAAAAAAGTGGATATTTAAATACCACCACTGATGGAAAGGGAGTCTTGGTAGTGACCTGGGCCAATTCCCATTACCATGACTTTGTTAGAAATTGGGTTCACCACCTTAATGCAACAGGCTGTGCGTCATACTTGGTTGGTACGTTATAAGTATTCTATATGAGCTATAGACACGATTTGGCATGTCATAACAAACAGGACCATCACGTTCAATCCGTATTGATGTTACCTTTATCCAAAGTGGTGATCATGAAAATTGCCCTTTTAATATTAAGATATCCTCTAATTTCAGTAAACATTTTGGGATCGTTTCAGGAGCTATGGATGATGAACTGTTAATGGAATTGACAAAAGCGGGTATTCCAGCATTTTCAATGTCCTCGGGGCTGACGACAAAAGATTTTGGATGGGGTTCGGCCCAGTTCCACAAAATGGGGCGAGAAAAAATTTCACTCATTCGAACATTTGTACATTGGCGCCAAGATGTTATTATTTCTGATGTCGATACTGTTTGGATGAAGAACCCTGTAGAATACGTTGCACAGGTATCCACTGAAGGCCCAAATTTGCTGAAGTGACATGAAGATGCAGTATCTCAGCTCTTGCATGAGCAATATTTTCGAAAGTTTTTCAATTAAGCCATTTTGGAACAAATTAATCCTTCTAATTTAAGATGAAATGTTTTTGTTTTGGTGCAGTACCCGGAGGCTGATATTTTGACCTCATCTGACCATTTATCGGCTACTGCAAGAGATGGAAAATTAGAATTTTGGCCAAGTGCTGGCTCAGCTGCCAACATAGGAATAATGCTTTTCAGGTAAAAGACAGTTCTAGTTATTTGACCGTTGAATATTCAAATTGATTTTGATTATATCAAATGAATATAAGTAGAGAAATTTTGAATTGGATTCTGCAGGGCAGAAGCTTCCAAGCTAGCGGATGAATGGATGCAAGTGTTGGAAGAAGATGAATTGATCTGGGATCAGCATGCGTTCAATATGCTATTTTTGAAAGGAGCTAAAGCCTTGCCAAATCGCAAAGACCGCCTTTTTGAGTAAGACATATCAGCTTGCATTGCGGAACATCTACAGTATGCTTCTTGACATGTGCAAAATGCTTATGCTGAATCCAATTGTGAGCTTTCCATTGTGCAGGGCATATGATGGTTCTCTCAAAATGGGCATACTACCTGTTACAACGTTTGCATCAGGGCATACATTTTTTTTGCAAAGGTTATTTGAAAAGTATGGACTCGAACCTTATGTAGCACATGCAACCTTTCAATTTTCTGGAACACCTGGTAAGCGTCATAGATTCCGGGAAAACCTATTGTGGGAGGATCCAGATGAATATTTCCAGCATGAAAACGGTTTTGTTAGTATCGATAACAATGTGACACTATTACTAGAGGCAACTAACCATACAAAGCTGAACGGTACACTGGAAGCCACCCTCCCTCATTTTAATTTAGTTAATTCCCAGCTTTTGAATTTGAAGGCGCTATTTGGAATCTCAACGGTATTGAATAGGGCTGCAATTCTACCCCCATTGTGGTGTGCTCAAGATCGGTGGTGGTAAGAAAAGAAGTATTTTGTCTCCATGCATTGCTCCACTTTGCATATGCAACCGTTTCAAGCTGAAATCAAAACTGTCAATCTGATCATGTAAATTTGTTGTAGTTCATAGAAAACTTCACTGTCATCACGATTTGCTACAGGGCCCCTCATCGAGGAACAATACCCGGATCAGAGCTTGATCTACCATTTCAATGCCCAGCGGACCACATACTGGATCTTGAACGGTAAAGAGCTGCAAATTTATTTTGATTTGTCTTAAAATTCATCTCCATACTTGCAATAGAAACAGAAATACATGAAGGATATTTTTATTGATGCAAAATAATAACATTTATTAAACAAAATATTCAAGTGATAATTTAAAAATGGGTTATCGCTGTCACTCTCACTGGTTTCAGGCCCTGAAAATGACAAATCGACGGTATGCCATTGTGAATATACCCTGGTGGAATCCACCTGGGACTGATCTGAGCTCAGGTTGCGGGAGGGAAGTCGCAGTCGTTCGATACTGGTCAATTCGGGGCCGCCACCTCTGTTGCCGCTGCCGGAAGCGATATAAACGTAATTATCCACTACCGCAAATCCCGACCCGTGTCGTCCTTCTTTTAGCTGCGGCCAGGAAACCCATTGCCCGGTAACGCTGTTGAAAGACTCTACCTGACTGTGCGCCGGCTCCTGAATTGCGCTTTCGCCACCACCTATAATCACTTCATCATTCCAGGAAAAGGCGGCGGTGCCAGCTCTCATGGTAGGTATGGCATACTGATTGATTACCGGCAGCCATTGTTCTGTCTCAAAATCAAAGATATTCCCGTGCTGGATGGTACGGCTCATATCTTCTCCGGTTTTTCGGGAGGACACCCTGCCCCCGAAGCAATAGAGCTTATTGTTGGCCACAACCGCCTGAAAATGATCCCGGGAATTTGGCGCATCCGGCAATACCCGCCATTCACCTGTTTTGGGGTCATACTCATCCAGCCAGGGCTTAAATCCATCCATATGTCCATTGGTGATCCCACCTACCAGGTATATCTTTTCATTGTGATAAACCACTCCTGCGCCCCCTCTGCGCCGGTGTGGGGGTATTTCGTGGCTGTACTGGTACTGATCGCGATCCGGGTAATAGATCAAGACCCGTTCCAGGGGTGTTTCGGTGGGCCAGCCGCCGGTCATGGCACCCATCAGATAAATGGCATCATCTACCACCACCGGCTGAAAATGATGTAATTCAATTGGGGTAGGGGATTTGGCAGTCCAGGTACTGGTTTCCGGATCAAACACATCGGTGGGATTAATACGGCGACCTCCGATAAGATAGAGTTTATCCTTAAAGGCCACAAATGCCGCTTCGTGACGGGCAGTAGGGGCTCCGCTGGCAGCGACCGTTTCCCATTGCAGGTTTTTTGGATCGGGGTTATCGCAACCATTAATGGTAAAAATGAACAGGACAAAACCAATTAAAACTGACCCTTTGTTTAAGTATTTCATGATTTTAATATAGTGCAACGTTTTCAGAAACGACAAAGGTGCCCATAAAATTAATTTCACTTACATTATCCATCCAGGCAACTGTTTAACTTGTCGGAGGGTTCTATAGACAAAGGGACAACTTGAAAGAAGTGATCATTAGCGAAGAAGAACTAGTAAGAAGGTGTATTGCCAATGACCGCCATGCACAGGAGTTCCTCTTTAACAAATACTACCATGAGTTATATCTGATTGCCATGCGCTACTTAGCCGACCACCATAACGCCGAAGATGCCATTATCCAGGCCTTTACCAGGATCTATAAAAAACTCCCAGGTTATTCCCACCGGGGACCGGGCAGCCTGGGAAGATGGGTGCGGACCATTCTGATAAATGAATCTATCCGTTTACTAAAAAGAAGCACCTCAATTCAATTCAATGAAGATCTGAAATACCTGGAAGTTGAAAATTCAGAGGTCAGCGGGTTGCAAAATCTGCAGGCGGCCGACATAATAAGTATGATAGAAAAGCTTCCCGCCGGTTACCGCACTGTATTTAACCTGTATGTTGTGGAAGGCTTTACCCATAAAGAGATTGCCAGTAAGCTTGGTATTAGTGAAAACACCTCCAAAACACAGTTAAAAAAAGCCCGTCACCAGCTGATGAATAAAATAAACCAGGAAAGAGACTATGGAACCAAAGGAATTTGACCGGCTTATAAAAAGCAGGATACAGCAGCCCAGCGACGTTTATCAAAAGGAAATGGAGGCTGCAAAGCCATTTGTGTGGTCTGCCGTTCAAGGTAATTTGAGAAATACCGGCCAGGTGAGGCACTGGCAATTGGCTGCCGCTGCCGCCGTTTTACTGATCTTGTTTTCCCTGATACTTTACACTAGTAAACAAGAACACCAGAAGGAGCTCGATCTGGTTTATGGGAAAATGGATCAGCTCCAGCAACATTTCAATACACAGACGAATCTGCTTCAGACCAGAGAAATGCAACTCGACTCTGTTGCAAGTCAGCTTAACCAAGTAGCGCTGCATCTGGAACAGCTAACGCAAAGGCCCATAGCTTCATCAACCACGTCTCCCATACTTAAGGTCGATACGGTTTTTATCAGGCAAATAGAGTATGTGACTGCGAAGCCGGATCCTGACATACCGGAAGCGTCTGATCCGGAAAATAGTACATTACCTTCTTCGGCGGTTGTGCAAGTCTCACCGCCACAGGAAAACAAAATTGATCACGTCATTTATCCCAGTCAAAAGAGTGCTGTCCATAATTCAAAGGACGCTATTAAGGTTAAATTCGGCTCTTTTACCGCCAGGAAAGACTAATCAACAAATATAGTATCAGAAACAATTAAGCCAGTAAAACCAACTTACCATGAAACGACTATGCCTAATTCTTGCCATTTCGGCCTTCTCTACCTGCCTGAGTGGACAATCACTGGGTGACTCAATAATTGTCTATATAGAAAACCGGGTGGAATTAAATGTGGCAATACCGGACTACCTGGACCTAAAATCTTCACAGCAGGAGGTCATAACAGCCCTGGAAGAATTTCAACAGTTGCTGCCGGAATTGAAGGATCAATTATCGCCGACTGCCCCGGAACTGGTAAAGTTTATGGTAACCGGCACCTTGACCATCGAGCCCGGTGATCCAAAATACACCTACCTGATCACAGACGGGGCATTGCGCAATACCGGCTACAGGGACCAGGCTATCATTACCGGGGATAATTACAAGATCCTGATTACCGCGGTTGATTTAGCGGCAGTGGCAAAAATGCCTTTGGCAGCCTGCCTGGATAAAGTAATCGGTTTACTGCCAGAGGGAACCAGGATGTCGAGATCACTATACTACCAATGCGTGAATGATGAGATACAGGAGTTAAAGCATCAGCATCGCACTAACGGAAAATTAGACTTCCTGGAGTTGGGATTAACTGCTGGTGCCGGGCTGGTCAAAAACGACTGGGTGGCTGATCTCACTTTTGTGACAGGGCTGGGGATAGTCCATAAAGGGGTAACCAAATACCAGCCCTATCTTTCTACGGACCTGATATTTGAATTCGATGATGGGGGAGATATTGACCTCGATATGTTTCTAAATATCGGCTATCGACCCAATATTGTCAAAGACCCAAAAAAATCCACCTTTCTGGGGGTAGATATCGGCTACCTGGTGGTTAACCAGGGATCACTGTTCCAAGGTACTACTTTTAAACTGGGAGTTAACTGGTCTCCTTTGAAAGGCGTGTTTGTGGGTCCCCGGTTATATGCCACGGATGATTTTAACCGGGTGTTTCCCGGAATCAGAATAGGATTTGGGTTTTAAGTATACTTTTGCATTTTCTCCTGTTATATTTCGGGGAAATGTACCACACTTTGATTACCGGGGCCAGCAGCGGTATTGGCAAAGCCATAGCCATGGAATGTGCCAGCAGGGGAATGAACGTGGTTTTGGTAGCTCTGGATACTCCGGAACTGGAACAAACCGCCGATGCCATCAGAAAGACCTGTGATGTTGAGGTGAATTACCTGGGCATCGATCTCACCGCACCCAATGCACCGGAAATGGTTTACCAGTGGTCCTGCCAGGCGGGGCTGAATATAAACATTCTGATAAACAATGCGGGGATGGGTAACTCGGGTTTATTTGAAGACAATGACATTGCGGAATACCTGAAGATCATCGAGCTGAACAATCGATCCATGGTGGAACTTACCTACTATTTTTTTAACCACCTGAAATCGAACGGAGCAGGACACATTCTGAATGTCAGCAGTATGGAAGCCACCCTGCCATTGCCTTATAAAGCGGTGTATACCGGATCCAAGAGCTTTATTTACGCTTTTTCACTGGCTATCAGGGAGGAACTGCGAAACAGCGAGATTTCAGTTACCGTATTGTGCCCGGGACCTGTGATCACCAACCAGCAGGGGTTTGAACGCATAGAGGCCCATAAGAACAAAGGAAAGGTATTGCGAGATATGATGATCGCCTATCCCGAGTTAGTGGCCAGAAAGGCGGTAAATGGCATGCTGAAGGGCAAAAGAGTGGTCATTCCCAAAGTGGCGCCCTGGACCATAGTAAAACTCATGAAATTTGTTCCTACCGGGATTAAAATGAATCTGCTGGAGAGGATCTTCCGGGTATATAAGTAAAGGTATTTTCTGATCACTGATTGCTAAGGAGCAATATGGTTACCCGCGGGTTTCAGAAAAATAATCGCTGATCCCACACATTTGCAGCGACAGGTCCCACAATTTCCGGGCATCTTCCGGGCTGTAGGAACTTCGGGATGAAGGTTTGGGTCGGCAATTGTCCCAGTATTTAGCGGATTCACCGGCAATATCCGGGTCGGTAGCCAGGAATACCGAAGTTTTGGCACCTTCACTGGCCGGTATTCCGCCGGAACGCCTGATCTTCCAGGCAAAGGAGTGGAACCAGGTAGTACCCTTGAGCCCTATATCCGTTTTAACCAGGCCGGGCTGTACGGCATTCACCGCTACCTGCGAATGGGGCTTTTTCCGGTCCATCTCATAGGTAAAAAGGACATTGGCCAGTTTGGATTGAGCATAAGAGCGCAGTCCATGGTAGTTACTTTTTAAGCTCAGGTCCTCAAAATGCATTTTGCCTTTAAAATGGGAGTCTGAGCTGATATTTATGATACGGGAAGTATCCGCAGCGGCCAACACCGGGTACAACAGGTGGGTAAGCAGAAAGTATGACAGGTGATTTACGGCAAAAACCTCTTCTATGCCGTCTTCGGTTAAACTTCTTTGGGAGTTCCAGGTCCCGGCATTGTTGATCAACAGATCGATTTTATCGGCCAATTGCAAAATCTCACCGGCTGCCTGTCGAATTTGTTGCTGACTGGCCAGGTCAGCAATTACCAGCTCCACACCGGCTTTCGGATGTTGTTCCTGTATGAGTTTGCGCGTCTGATCACCTTTCTCAATATTTCGCACCAGCAACACCAACTGGTAGTTTCTGGTAGCGAGCTGCCGCGCCGTTTCAAGTCCTATACCGGAGGTAGCCCCGGTAATTACCACTGTTTTTTCTGTATTCATTTGAGGGCATAAAATACAAAGTATTCCCGGAAATGGGGTTTACATCGTGCTACATCGCTTATTATTGCAGGGTGAAATCACCCCTGTTCCGGATAATTGGCATCGTATTACTGGCAGTTTCGTTACTGCTGGTTGGTAAATTCTCTTCCATGGGAGAGTGGTTTAACCTGGATAATATTACTTATTCCATTAAAAACAGCGGCTGGTGGGGTTATCTAATGTTTTCCGGGTTATTCATTATCGGCAGCCTGATCCAAATACCTGCCATGATATTCGTACTGGCGGCTATCCTGGTATATGGCCCATTTGAAGGGATGTTGATCAGTTATTTAAGTGTTACTTTAGCTATGTATATTAATTATTTAGTAATCAGATATATAGGTAATAATGCATTGCACGAAATAGAGACAAAGTGGGTGCAGCGAATTTTGCTGAGGTTGCACCAAAAACCCATTAGCACCATTGTATTGCTGCGGCTGGTATTTTGGGCATCGCCTTTGTTGAATTACACCCTGGCCATGACTGCAGTGAGGCCGGTGCATTATGTGGTGGGCAGTTCTTTGGGGATTATTCTCCCGCTGGCAATATTTTCCACCACGGTAATACTGTTTCAGGAAATCATCATTCCCCTGGTATCATAAGTCTCAAATCAGGTTCCGGGAATTGCCCAGTTAGGAAGGCTGCTCAAATCGATATCCCAGACCAGAGGTAGAAAATACCTTATCAGAAGCGGTATTAGTGCTATTCCCAGAAGATTAAGAATCAGCCCGTGTTTTATCATGTCCCTGACAGTGACATGCTGATAAGAAAAGATAATGCTATTCCCGGGAGTGGCGGTAGGCAGCATAAATGCAAAGGAAGCAGAAATCCCGGCAGCTATGATCAAGGCATAGGGATGCATTGAAAATGTAGTGGCGATACCTCCCAAAATAGGCACCAGAATGGTGGTGGTAGCTACGTTGGAAGCAATTTGCGTAAGGAAAATAGTAATTACTACCACCGTCAGCATTACCAGGTACCATCCCGAATAGTTTATGCCACTCAGATAGGAAGCGATCCAGCCATCCAGACCGGTTTCTTTTATGCCACTGGCCAGGGCCAGCCCCCCACCTAACAGCAGTAAAACCCCCCATGGTATTTTCAGGGCAGTTTGCCAATCCAATAGAAAGGTGCTCCACTTTTTGTCAGCAGGTATAACAAACAGTAACAGCCCAAAGAAAACCGCAATAGTAGCATCATTAATCAAACCCAGCGCATCGATCCGCACCAGGCTGCGTAAAACCCAGCACACCGCGGTAGCAGCTAATACCATAAGGGTAAATTGTTCTGCTCTGATCATCGGTCCCAAGGCCTTCAACTCTTTATTAACCAAAGTCTGATCACTGCAAAAAGTTGAAGATCGCATCTTAAACCCAATCTGGCTCAGATAATACCAAGCCAGTACCAAAAGCAGCAAACCAAAGGGAAATGCAACTTTCAGCCAATCCAAAAATGAAATATCCTGATGATAGGTTTCGCTGACCATTCCCGCCAGCACCGCGTTGCTGGGGGTGCCGATTAGGGTTGACATACCCCCGATATTCCCGGCATAAATGATGCAGAGCATCAAACCGACACCAAAAGTTTTCTTTATATGACCGGCCTTTCCTCTTCCCAGTTGGTTTTCAGTGAGCTGGTATACCTGGTCAATCACCGATATGCCTATAGGTACCATCATAATGGCTGTGGCTACATTGCTGATCCACATGGACAAAAAATACGAAGCCAGCATAAACCCCATCATTATGCCGGAGGCACTATGCCCGATCTTCGAAATGATGGTCAATGCGATTCTTTTATGCAGGTTCCACTTCTCCAGGGTGATGCCGATAAAGAATCCACCCAGGATGAGAAAGTTGACATAGTGGGCATAGGGTGCAGCCGCACTGGCGGGATCCATAATTCCCAGCACCGGATATAATACGATGGGCAAAAGGCCTGTGACCGCCAGCGGCAATACCTCGAAAATCCACCAAATAGCCATCAACAGGGTAACCGCCATCACACCTTGGGCTGAAGTGGTCATTCCCGCAGGGACAGGAATCAGCAGGATCGATAAAAACGCCGTGCCTCCCAATAACAATCCAAGGTTTTTATAGGACATTCTAATCAAAAGCAGGCGATTTCATTATCTTTAGGTATTCGCCCTAAAGATAGGTTTATTCCCCTATTTACAATTATAAATTGCAGGTTATCAGATAAATGAAGGTTATATCCAAAGCGGATTTTGTGGAGAGTATCGCATTGGGATTTCAATACATTTCCCATTATCATCCTCCCGATTTCATAAAAGCCCTGCACCAGGCTTATAACAGGGAAAAGTCCGGAGAGGCCAAGAATGCCATTGCACAGATATTGATTAATTCCAAAATGGCAGCAGAGGGTAAAAGGCCGCTATGCCAGGACACCGGTCTGGCCATCGTATTCGTAAAAGTAGGGATGGGGGTAACCTGGGATAGCGACGTGCCGCTGGAATCCATGGTGAATCTGGGTATACGGCAGGCCTATATGAATGCGTCGAACCCGCTCAGGGCTTCAATCGTAACCTTCCCCCTGGGTCAAAGAGCCAATACCGGGGATAATACCCCGGGAGTAATTCATACACAGATTGTTGTGGGTGATGAGGTTGAAGTACATTTAACCGCCAAGGGTTTTGGATCGGAAAATAAAGCGCGTTTGTTGATGCTAAACCCCCACGACGATGTGGTAGCAGCAGTAGTGGATCAGGTACAGGAAATGGGGGCGGGATGGTGCCCTCCCGGTATGCTGGGTATTGGCATAGGTGGCAGTGCTGAAAAGGCCATGCTGCTGGCAAAGGAGTCACTGCTCGATCCTGTTGATATCCATCAGTTACTGGACCGATCACCTGAAAATGACGCTGAGAAACTTCGGCTTGATCTGTATCACGCCATAAACCAGACCGGAATAGGGGCGCAGGGACTGGGGGGATTAACCACCGTTCTGGATGTCAAAGTAAAACAGTATCCTACCCATGCCGGTGCGCTGCCGGTAGGGATCATACCGAATTGTGCCGCTACCCGGCATATCGGATTCAGGCTAACAGGTAAAGGGCCGGCGGTTTTTCCGGTACCCAAACTGGATGACTGGCCGGAAATCGCCCTGGAACAGGGTGAAAATGCTATTAAAGTGGACCTGTCGCAGGTTGACCGGAACTCGGTAAAACAGTGGAAGGCAGGTCAAACCCTTTATCTCACGGGCAAAATACTTACCGCCAGGGACGCTGCCCACAAGCGTATCTCGGATATTCTCAGCACCGGAGGTTCACTGCCGGACGGATTAAATTTGAAAGACAGGTTACTGTACTACGTGGGACCGGTTCCCGGCAGTGACAGTGAAGTTGTGGGGCCCGCTGGCCCTACCACCTCAAATCGCATGGATAAGTATTCTCAGCTCATGTTAAAGCGCTGTGAGGTGCTGGGAATGATCGGTAAGGCAGAGCGTGGAAACAGTACCATCGATACCATCAGGGAAACCGGGTCGGTATACCTGATAGCAGTAGGAGGGGCCGCTTACCTTATTTCCAAATCAATTACCAGCGCACGGGTAGTAGCTTTTGAAGATCTTGGCATGGAGGCGGTTTATGAGTTTGAAGTAGCTGAAATGCCGGTGATAGTGGCCGTGGATACCGAGGGGGCATCTATTCATAAGTCAGGGCCGGAACGCTGGAGAAAGGAAATTTCAGCGAGTAATACCACTCAGGATTGATGTACCGGATTCTCTCTCCAACCGCCATACTCGGCTATGGATTTCCTGAAGAATCCTTCCATCGCGCCATGAAATTAAAACTGGACCTGATTGCGGTAGATGCCGGG